>NZ_JBVVQU010000002.1:128967-195588 GCF_055811555.1 Mesorhizobium sp. WSM4813 | reverse complement strand
AGGCGCATGAAGCTTGTCCGCCGCAGCGCCGCGCCAACCAAACCGCTTGGCGCTGCGGCGGACAGCACAGGGGGAAAGTGTAACCCATGTATCCGGTTCAAAGTGTTACCCATCTATCAACTGGACACCGGCAGGGCGATGAGGGGCAGCGCAAGCGCCAAACAAGGGCGGCGCTAACTCCGGCAGCATTGGAGCTCACAGATCCTAATCCGCCACCTTCCATTGCTCGCGCGATTCGCTGGCCGGATAGACGCCGAGGATCCGCATTTCGCGCGAGAAGAAGCGCAGCTCATCAAGCGCCAGCTTTACCAGCGGATCGTCGGGATGGCCCTCGATATCGGCGTAGAACAGGGTCGCGGTGAATGCGCCGAGCTGGTAGCTCTCCAGTTTGGTCATGTTGATGCCGTTGGTGGCAAAGCCGCCCATTGCCTTATAGAGCGCGGCCGGCACGTTGCGGACGCGGAAGATGAACGTCGTCATCATCCTGGCGTCGGCCGAGGGACGTTCGGCCCACTGCCTGTTCCTGGTCAGCACGACGAAGCGGGTGACGTTGCTGTCGGTGTCCTCGACATTCTCCTCGATGATGTCGAGCCCGTAGAGCGTCGAGGCCAGGGCCGGCGCCAACGCAGCCATGGTGCGGTCCTTCAGCTCGGCGACCAGCTTGGCGGCGCCCGCCGTGTCGCCGGCGACCACCGGCTTCCAGCCGTTCTTGCGGATGTATTTGCGGCATTGGCCGAGCGCATGGATGTGACTGTGCACGGTCCTGATCTCGTCGCGCCTGACGCCCGGCAAGACCATCAGCTGGAAATGGATCGGCAGGAAATATTCGCCGACGATGTGCAGCTTCGATTCCGGCAGGAGGTGGTGGATGTCGGCGACGCGCCCGGCAATCGTGTTCTCGATCGGGATCATGGCGAGGTCGGCCTTGCCGGTCTCGACCGCGTTGAAAGCATCCTCGAAAGTCGGGCACGGCAACGGCTCCATATCAGGGAACATGTTGCGGCAGGCGGTGTCGGAATTGGCGCCCGGCTCGCCCTGGAAGGCTATTCTGTTGGTTTTTTCGCGCATGCCAAATGTCTCGGGTTGACCAGATGTTTCAGATTGAAAGGAGGGTTCTGGCGCGTTCGAGATCGTCCGGCGTGTCGACGCCGAACGGCGCCGACTGCACGATCTCAGCGTCGATGCGCATGCCGGCCTCCAGCGCCCGTAACTGCTCGAGCTTCTCGCGCCGTTCCAGCGGCGACGGCTGCAGCGCGACGAAGCGTTCGAGTGCCGAGCGACGATAGGCATAGAGGCCGATGTGATGGTAGAGCGGCCCCTCGCCCCAGGGTGCAGTGGCACGGGTGAAGTAGAGCGCCCGCAGCCGTGTCTCCGACAGCGGCGAGCCGACGATCTTGACGACATTCGGATTGGTCTTTTCCTCGTCGCGGACGATCTCGATGCCGAGCGTGGCGATGTCGACCGTCGCATCCTCAAAAGGCCTCAGTGCGGCATTGATGATGCCGGGATCGATGGTCGGCAGGTCGCCCTGCACGTTGACGATCGTTTCGACCTTGCGCCCAGGATCCAGCGTGGTCAGCGCCTCGAAGATGCGGTCCGAACCCGATTCATGGCCGACGCGCGTCATCACCGCCTCGAAACCATGCGCGCGCACAGCCTCCGCCACGCCCTGGGTATCGGTGGCGACCACCACCCGGCCGAGCCCCGCCTCGGCGGCGCGGCGGGCGACATGGACGATCATCGGGAGGCCGGCGATATCAGCCAGCGGCTTGCCCGGCAGGCGGGTCGAGGCCATGCGGGCCGGGATGAGGATGAGCGTGGACATCGGGTGATGAAGCGTCCGAAAAAGAGGAAGGGAAAAGTGGCAAAAGGTCTCACTGGAAGCGCCCTTATAGGTGTTGCAACGCCAGAGCAAAAGACCTAGTTTCCGCCCGATTTGACCGCCTCGCGGGGTGGTTCACGATTACCGACGGACGGAGTGGACAGATCGGTCCGCCGGAAAAGGGAGCCTGGGGCGTATGGACTCTTTCGAAATCAACAAGCTGATCGGCGGCCTGCTCGGAACCGTGTTCGTCGTCTTCTCGGTCGGCATCATATCCGACGCGCTGTTCGCCTCCCCCGCACCGGAAAAACCCGGCTTCGCCATTGAGGCCACCGAGGAGCCTGCCGAGGGCGGCCCGGCAGGCCCCGCTGCAGAAGCCAAGCCGATCGCCGACCTCCTGGCCAACGCCAATGTCGAGGCGGGCGCCGCCGTGTTCAAGAAGTGCCAGGCCTGCCACACCGGCGAAAAGGGCGGACCGAACAAGGTCGGCCCCGACCTCTGGGATATCGTCGACCGCCCCGTCGCCGAGCATGGAGGCTTCGCCTATTCGGCCGGGATGAAGGAGTTTTCCAAGGGCGGCGCCGAAAAGTGGACCTACGACAACCTCAATCACTTTCTCCTCTCGCCGAAGAAGCTCGTGAAGGGCACGGCGATGGGCTTCGCCGGGCTGCCGAAGGATGAGGACCGCGCCAACGTTATCGCCTATCTGCGCACGCTGTCGGACAGTCCGAAACCGCTGCCGACGGCTGGCGCTTCAGCGGCTGCGCCTGCACAGGGTGAGGCACCGGCCAAGCCAGCCGAGGGTGCAGCCCCGGCCGCACCGGCGCCGGCCCCTGTTGCTCCCGCACCAGCTCCGGCGCAATAACGCAATAGTAATCGAAACATTCCTTGAAAAAGCCGGGTTCAGCCCGGCTTTTTTAATGGGAAAAGCGCATGTGCGGCGACAAAGCCGGCCTGTCGCGGTTTTCATGAGCGTCAAATGATCTAGATTGTCCGCTAACAGCTATCGCAAAGAGGAGAAGGCATGACGGTTGGCCGAACGTTTCTCAGTTCGATGCTGGTTGCGGCGGCTTTTGCCGGCGGCCTGCCGGCAGCCTTCGCGGACGAATGGCGCACCACCTCGTCGCTGATCGGCGAATCCAAATATGGCGGCAACTTCCAGCACTACGACTACGTCAATCCGAACGCGCCGAAGGGCGGCACGCTGAATTCGGTGGCGCCTGGCACTTTCGACAGCTTCAATCCCTATATCGTCCAGGGTTCCTTCGCCGCCGGCTTTGCCCCGTTCGGTGGCGGCCTGCTCTACGACACGCTGATGGAGCAAGCGACCGACGAGGGCAGCACCAGCCATCCGCTGATCGCCAGCGCCTACAAACATCCGGACGACTATTCCTCGGTGACCTACCGTCTCGACCCGCGGGCGAAATGGCATGACGGCAAGCCAATCACCACCGACGACGTGATCTGGTCGTTCCAGGTGCTGAAGGCCAACAGCCCGATGTACAGCCGCTATTTCGAGAATGTCACCGATGCGATTGCGGTTTCCGACCGCGAAGTCGAGTTCCATTTCGACCAGAAGGGCAACCGGGAGCTGCCGAAAATCCTCGGCGATCTGGTCGTTTTGCCCAAGCACTGGTGGGAAGGCACCGACGCCAACGGCAAGAAGCGCGACATCACCAGACCTACGCAGGAGCCGCCGCTCGGTTCCGCCGCCTACAAGATCGCCAGCTTCAAGCCGGGTTCGGAAATCGTCTGGCAGCGCGTGCCCGACTACTGGGCCGCCAAGCTGCCGGTGAAGATCGGCCGCGAGAATTTCGACACCCAGCGTTTCACCTATATCCTCGATGAGAACGCGGCTTGGCAGGCGTTCACCAAGGGTGGGCTTGAGGACATCAACGCGGAAAACAGCTCCAGGCGCTGGTCGACGGCCTATGATTTCCCCGCGATCAAGGCAGGCGACGTCATCAAGAAGGAGTTCAAGACCGAATCGCCCGAGCCGATGCAGGGTTTCGTGCTTAATCTGCGGCGCCCGCAGTTTCAGGATCGACGCATACGCGAGGCGCTGACCAACGTACTCGATTTCGAAAGCATGAACCGTACGCTGTTCTTCGGTCTCAACACCCGTACAAGCAGCTACTTCCAAGGCACGGAACTGGCATCGAGCGGCCTGCCGCAAGGCAAGGAGTTGGAAATCCTTGAGCAGTATCGAGATAAGCTGCCGCCGGAGCTGTTCACAAAGGAGTTCAAACTCCCAGTCTACGATTCCCCGCAGGCCGAGCGCAAATACCTGAAGGCTGCGGTAGACCTCTTCGCTCAGGCCGGTTGGGTCATCAAGGGCGGCAAGATGGTCAACGCCGAGACCGGCCAACAGTTCAAACTGGAAATCCTTGGACGGGACCCGAGCGACGAGGTGATCGCCAATCCCTATGTCGACAGTTTGCGCAAGATCGGTATCGATGCCGCGCTTCGCATCGTCGACCCCAGCCAATATGTGAACCGTACCCGCAGCTTTGACTTCGACGTGGTGACGGGGATGTTCGGACAGTCGGATTCCCCCGGCAACGAGCAGCGCGATTTCTGGAGTTCAAAAGCCGCCGATGCACCTGGCTCCCGCAATCTGATGGGTATCAAGGACCCGGTCGTCGACGCGCTGGTCGATCGCGTCATCTTCGCCACCGACCGCGACGATCTGGTTGCCGCAACACATGCGCTCGACCGGGTGCTGTTGTGGAGCTACTATGTCGTGCCGCAATGGCACAGACCGGTGATCTGGCTGGCCTACTGGAACAAGTTCGGCATTCCGGAGAAGCAGCCGGCCTATTCCGGCGTGGATACGAATTCCTGGTGGATCGATGCGGACAAGGAAAAGGCGCTGGCGGCAAAATACAAGAGTGGCAATTGATGGCGGCGCTTCCCTGCCGCGCCGCTCTGGCCCGCCGCGACTTTCTGGTCCTGGGCGCCGCGGCCACGGCGGCAGCACTACTGCCCGGCCGGGCCTTCGCCGCCATCCCGACCGGCGTCAAGCTGCACGGCCTGTCGGCCTTCGGCGACCTCAAATACTCCCCAGGTTTCACGCATTTCGACTATGTCAATCCGGACGCCCCAAAGGGCGGCCAGATGAATTTCGCACCGCCGAACTCCACCTTCAATCAAAGTTTCCTGACGTTCAACACGCTGAATTCTCTGGTGTTGAGGGGGGAATCGCCGCCGCGCACCGAACTCTGTTTCGATTCGCTGATGGCAAGCGCACTCGATGAGCCGGATGCGGTCTATGGCCGGCTTGCCGCAACCGTTACCTTGTCGCCGGACCGCAATGGCTTCCGCTTCATCCTGCGACCGCAAGCGCGCTTCCACGACGGCTCGCCACTGACGGCGGAGGACGTCGCCTTCGCATTGAAGCTTTACAAGGACAAGGGCCACCCGAACCTCTCCCAGGCGCTGCGGCATATGACGGGGGCGGTCGCCGTCGATCCGGCAACCGTCAACCTCACCTTCAACGGCAAACAGTCGGCGCAGAATATCCTCGCGATCGTCGCCATGCCGATCGTGTCCAAAGCCTTCTATACGGCCAACGAATTCGATGCCTCGACAATGACACCGCCGCTCGGCTCCGGACCTTACAAAATAGGGCGCGTGGCCGCCGGGCAGACCGTCGAATATGAGCGCGTCGCCGACTATTGGGGCAGCGATCTGGCGGTGAACCGCGGCCTCTACAATTTCGACCGTCTCCGCATCGATTTTTACATCAATCGCCAGGCGGCGTTTGAAGCCTTGAAAAAGGGAGACACGCATTTTCGCGAGGAATTTACCTCGCGGGTATGGGCGACCGGTTACGACTTCCCGGCGCTGAAGGACGGCAGGGTCGTCAAACGCGAATTTCCCGGCGAGAAAACGCCATCCATGCAGGCAGTCGCGCTGAACCAGCGTCGTCCGCAATTCCGCGATGTGCGCGTCAGACGGGCGATCGCCAGTTGCTTCGATTTCGAATGGACCAGGCGGGTTCTGTTTTACGGCTCCTACGAGCGCTCGCAATCTAACTTCGAGCGGTCGGATTACAAGGCCGAAGGCCTGCCCTCGCCCGAGGAATTGGCCCTGCTGGAGCCGTTCCGAGCCGAGTTGCCGCTGGAAACTTTCGGCGAAGCGGTGATGCAGCCTGTCTCCGATGGTTCGGGCCACGACCGTAAGCTGCTGCGCGCGGCTTCGAGACTGCTTGCCGAAGCCGGCTGGAAGCGGTCGGGCAATTTCGTCGTCAATGAAAAGGGCGAGCGACTGCGGGTGGAAATGCTGGCCGAGGACGACGGCATCGTTCGCCTTTTCTCCCCGTGGGCCGAAAACATGAAAACGATCGGGATCGACGCTTCGATCCGGCAGGTCGATTCGACGCAATACGAAGCGCGGCAGAGCAATTTCGACTTCGATTTCAACCTGCTCGCGTGGTCGATCGGGGCGACGCCGACTGCCGACGGCCTGGAGATACTCTATCACTCCCGGATGGCGAAAACGCCGGGGATGCGCAACTATCCCGGCACGGAAAGCAAAGCCATCGATGCGCTGATCGAGGCAGCCGGCAAGGCGCAAAGCCGAATCGAACTGGTCACGGCGCTCAAAGCGCTCGATCGGGTCTTGCGCGCGCGGCTAGACTGGATTCCAACATATTATCTCGCGAATCACCGAGTAGCCTATTGGGACATGTTCGGCTTTCCCGAGCACAAGCCTGATTTCGGCTTTCCGGTCGAGGCGCTGTGGTGGTTCGACAAGGACAAGGCGGCAAAGATTGGCAAAGGGTGAATTTCCTGCGGGCGTCGGCGCCGCCCCTCACCTGCCTGCCGGCATCCTCTCCCCGTATAGCGACGGGGAGAGGAGCGCTCTCATCGAGGGTTTCGCCAATCACAAGCGTGGCAGTAAAAGCGCCGAGATTGCGGCCAGCCCCTTTCTCCCCGTCACTATACGGGGAGAAATGTCCGGCAGGACAATGAGGGGCGGCGCTGCCGTCGACAATTGGTCTGAAGCAATTGCCTTGGGCGGCCGTCGAGACGCAGTGCTCTTCCTCAAGGAGGACAATTTCTGATGGGCGCCTATATCCTGCGCCGCATCCTGCTGATGATCCCGACCCTTTTCGGCATCATGGCGGTGTCCTTCGCCGTCATCCAGTTCGCGCCGGGCGGGCCGGTCGAGCAGGTCATCGCCAGGCTGACCAACCAGGGCGGCAGCGATCGTCTTGGCGGCGGCGGTGGTGACGCCGGCGGCAGCAATGTCGACGTGGCCGGCGACGTCGGTTCGAAATATCGCGGCGCGCAAGGGCTCGACCCCGAATTCATCGCCAAGCTGGAAAAGCAGTTCGGCTTCGACAAGCCACCGCTCGAGCGCTTCGGCATGATGTTGTGGAATTACATCCGGTTCGATTTCGGCGATAGCTATTTCCGTGACATCTCGGTGATCGAGCTGATCCTGGAGAAGATGCCGGTATCGATCTCGATCGGGCTGTGGATCACGCTGCTGTCCTACCTGATCTCGATCCCGCTCGGCATCCGCAAGGCAGTCAAGGACGGCTCGGCATTCGACGTATGGACCAGCGGCGTCGTCATTGTCGGCTACGCCATTCCGGGCTTCCTGTTCGGCATCCTGCTGATGGTGCTGTTTGCCGGCGGATCGTTCTACGACTGGTTCCCGCTGCGCGGCATCACCTCCGACAATTGGGAGCAGCTGTCCTGGCCGGCGCGGATCGTCGACTATCTCTGGCACATGACCTTGCCGCTGACGGCGCTGGTGCTGTCGGCCTTCGCCACCACGACGCTGTTGACCAAGAATTCGTTCCTTGAGGAAATCCGCAAGCAGTATGTGGTGACCGCGCGCGCCAAGGGCCTATCGGAACGGCGGGTTCTCTACGGACACGTCTTCCGCAACGCCATGCTGATCGTCGTTGCCGGCTTTCCCGGCGCCTTCATCTCGGCCTTCTTCACCGGCTCGCTGCTGATCGAGAACATCTTTTCGCTCGACGGCCTCGGCCTGCTCGGTTTCAGGTCGGTGGTCGAGCGCGACTACCCGGTGGTCTTCGCCAACCTCTACATTTTCTCGCTGCTTGGCTTGATCGTCGGGCTGCTGTCCGACCTGATCTATACCTGGGTCGACCCGCGCATCGACTTCGAGCGGAGAGACGTCTGATGGCCGAGGCCGCAGCCGAAACGGCGCCGGACCGGGTTGCCCGTCCCTGGCTGTCGCCACTCAACCAGCGGCGCCTGCAGAATTTCAGGGCCAACCGGCGCGGCTATTGGTCGTTGTGGATCTTTCTTGTGCTTTTCGTGCTGTCGCTGTTTTCCGAATGGATCGCCAACGACAAGCCGGTCCTCGTTTCCTACAAGGGCGAGATCCTGTTTCCGGTCCTGGTCGCTTATCCCGAGGAGAAGTTCGGCGGCTTTTATGCGGTAACCGACTATCGCGACCCGGTCATCCAGGACGAGATCAATGCCCATGGCTGGATGATCTGGCCGCCGGTCCGCTACTCCTACCGGACTGTCAACAACGCCATTCCCGAGGCGGCGCCCACCAAGCCGTCCTGGCTCTATGACGTCAAGACACGTTGCAACCAGTATCCGCAAGGTGCCGCCGATCCCAATTGCGTCGTCGGCAACTGGAACTGGCTGGGCACCGATGACCAGGCACGCGACGTGCTGGCCCGCGTCATCTACGGTTTCAGGGTCTCGGTGCTGTTCGGCCTGATCCTCACCGCCGGCTCGGCGCTGATCGGCGTGACGGCCGGCGCATTGCAGGGCTATTTCGGCGGCTGGACCGACCTTCTGTTCCAGCGCTTCATAGAAATCTGGTCGGCGATCCCGGTGCTCTATCTGTTGCTGATCGTCGCCGCCATTCTGCCGCCCGGCTTCTTCATCCTGCTTGGGCTGATGCTGCTGTTCTCCTGGGTGGCGCTGGTCGGCGTGGTGCGGGCCGAGTTCCTGCGCGCCCGCAACTTCGAATATGTCAACGCGGCCCGCGCGCTCGGCGTGCCCAACGGCACCATCATGTTCCGGCATCTGTTGCCCAACGCCATGGTGGCGACGCTGACCTTCCTGCCCTTCCTGCTCAGCGGCTCGATCTCGACGCTGACCTCGCTCGACTACCTTGGCTTCGGCCTGCCGCCCGGCTCGGCCTCGTTGGGCGAACTGCTGAAGCAGGCGCAGCGCAACCTCAACGCGCCATGGCTGGGCATTTCCGGCTTCGTCGTCATCTCGCTGATGCTGTCGCTGCTGGTCTTCGTCGGCGAAGCGACCCGCGACGCCTTCGATCCGCGCAAGACGTTCAGATGAGCGAAGCCCCTCTCCTCTCCGTGCGCGATCTCAGCGTCGCCTTCGCCCAGGAAGGCCGCCAGTCGATGGCCGTCGACCACATCTCCTTCGACATCGCCAAGGGCGAGACGGTGGCGCTGGTCGGCGAATCCGGCTCCGGCAAGTCGGTCACGGCGCTGTCGGTGCTGAAGCTGCTGCCCTATCCGGCCGCCAGCCATCCGTCGGGAAAGATCCTGTTCCAGGGCGCCGACCTGCTCGCCACCGACGAGAAGGCATTGCGCCGCGTGCGCGGCAACAAGATCACTATGATCTTCCAGGAGCCGATGACCTCGCTCAACCCGTTGCACACGATCGAGCAGCAGATCGTCGAGGTGCTGACGCTGCACCAGGGGCTGGGCGACCGCCAAGCCAAGGCGCGCACGCTGGAACTGCTCAACGAGGTCGGCATCCGCGAGCCGGAGAAGCGGCTCGACGCCTATCCGCACCAGCTTTCCGGCGGCCAGCGCCAGCGCGTCATGATCGCCATGGCGCTGGCCAACGAACCGGAACTGCTGATCGCTGACGAGCCGACGACGGCACTCGACGTGACCGTGCAGGCGCAGATCCTCGAACTGCTTGCGGAGCTGAAGAGCCGCAAGGGCATGTCGATGCTGTTCATCACCCATGATCTCGGCATCGTCAGAAAGATTGCCGACCGGGTCTGCGTGATGACCAAGGGCAAGATCGTCGAGACCGGGCCGACGAAAGAGATCTTTGCCAACCCGCAGCACACCTATACGCGGCATCTTTTGGCCGCCGAGCCGAAGGGCAAGCCGCCCGCCGCCAACGCTGCCGCTAGGCCAGTGATGACCGGCCAGGACATAAAAGTCTGGTTTCCGATCAAGAAAGGCTTTTTCCGGCGCACCGTCGACAATGTGAAAGCCGTCGACGGCATCGACGTCACCGTGCGCGCCGGCCAGACGCTCGGCGTCGTCGGCGAATCCGGCTCTGGCAAGACGACGCTCGGCCTGGCGCTGGCCAGGATGATCTCGTCGACCGGGACCATTCAGTTCAACGGGCGTGACATCAACGAGCTGTCATTCAACGCCATGCGGCCGCTGCGGCGCGAGCTGCAGATCGTCTTCCAGGATCCGTTCGGGTCGTTGAGCCCGCGCATGTCGGTCTCCGAGATCATCGAGGAAGGGCTGAAGATCCACGAGCCGAAGCTGTCGCCCGATGAGCGCGACAAGCGCATCGTCGATGTGCTCGGGGAGGTCGGGCTCGATCCCGCCACGCGCAATCGCTATCCGCATGAGTTTTCCGGCGGCCAGCGCCAGCGTATCGCCATCGCCCGCGCCATGGTGCTCAACCCTCGCTTCGTCATGCTGGACGAGCCGACCTCCGCGCTCGACATGAGCGTGCAGGCCCAGGTGGTCGATCTTCTGCGCAGCCTGCAGGCGAAGCACGACCTCGCCTATCTGTTCATCAGCCACGATCTGAAGGTCATCCGCGCGCTTGCCAACGACGTCATCGTCATGCGCAATGGCAGGATCGTCGAGGCCGGCCCATCCGAACAGATTTTCGAACGGCCGCAGACCGACTATACCAAGGCGCTGATCTCGGCCGCATTCAGGATCGAAACCGCGCCGGTCGGCATCGTCAGCGAGTAGCCTGTACCGCATAAAGGAAATAGAATCCGCAATGGAAAAAGGCCGTGTCCTGCTTGCCCTTACCGGTATCCATCCAGGCCGTTGGCGCGAACTGTTGTCGGCCGAACGCGAAGTGGTGCTCGAGCCGGACGGCGCCAGCGATCCTTCAATCACCTATGCGGTGGTTTGGAAGCAACGGCCAAACCTTCTGTCGTCGCTGCCCAATCTGCGCGCTGTCTTTTCGATCGGCGCCGGCGTCGACCACATCTTCGCCGATCCCACTTTGCCCGACGTGCCGATCGTCAAGGTCGTTGCCGACAATCTGACCCAATACATGACCGAATATGTCGTCTGGCGGGTGCTCGATCACCATCGCCAGGGCATGCTCTACCGGTCGCAGCAGCAAAAGAAGATCTGGCACGAGCCGCCGCAGCGGCCGGCCGGCGACATCTCCGTCGGCATCATGGGGCTCGGCACGCTTGGCCGCGCGGCGGCGTCGGTGCTTTTGTCGCTCGGTTTTGCGGTCAATGGCTGGTCGCGCAGCGAGCGGCCGATGAACGGTGTTTCGGCCTATGCCGGCGAGGCCGGATTGATCCCGTTCCTCAACGCCACCGACATTCTGGTGGTGCTGTTGCCGCTCACGCCGCAGACGCAAGGCATCATCAATTACGGCGTGCTGAAGGAGCTGAGGAAACGCAACGGCCTCGGCGGCTCGGTGCTGATCAATGCCGGACGCGGCAAGTTGCAGAAAGACGCCGATGTTCTGCGTGCGCTGGAGGACGGCACGCTCAAGGAAGCGAGCCTCGACGTGTTCGAGGTCGAGCCGCTGCCGAAGACCAGCCGGCTATGGAACCACCCGAAAGTGTTCGTGACGCCGCACGCGGCGGCGACCTCCGACCCCGTGCATCTGGTGCCGAT
Organism: Mesorhizobium sp. WSM4813; assembly: GCF_055811555.1. NCBI lineage: Bacteria > Pseudomonadati > Pseudomonadota > Alphaproteobacteria > Hyphomicrobiales > Phyllobacteriaceae > Mesorhizobium > Mesorhizobium sp. WSM4813. The sequence continues at coordinate 183,940 of NZ_JBVVQU010000002.1, read as the reverse complement.
CATGCTGCGCCAGATGGCCGCCTTCGAGCGCGGCGGGAAGCTCCAGAATGTCGTGGATCGCAACGCGGGATATTAACCCGGCTTGCCACATTCGCGGCGGGCGATCGACCGGTTCATGGCGTCGATCCGGCCGCTTGCCTGTTCGATGTCGCGCTGGGCCTTGGAACGCACGTCCGGCGTGAACGGGCCAAGGCCCACCCCGGGATCGGAGAAGGACGGCTTGGCGTCCTGTGGAAGGCGGTATTGCTGCGCCAGCCGGTTGCGTTGCGCCAGCAATTGATTGCAGGGCACGCTGTCATATTGCAGCGAGGATTGGACGTTCGCGTCCTGTCGCTCGGCAATCGAGGTGCCGACGCAGCCGGCTATTGCCAGGCAAGATGCCAAGACCACCAAGTTCCAGCGCATGCAACGTCCTCCGTGTCGGTGTCCTGCCCGTTCGGGCATGCGTATCGGACTTGTTCGCAGCCGCCGCCACGCGTGGCGCAGGTGAACGAAAAGTGTCGCCGGACGAGACCTGATGCGGTTTTGTGATAAATATCCCGCCGGCAGTTGCCTGTATGCCGAGTCAGCAGTCACTTGCAACAGGCTTCCCGCGCCGGAATTAGCAACTATCTTGGAGCCATGCGCGCCAGCGACCTGCTTCACCCCCGGCCCGAGGGCCTCTATTGCCCACCCGGCGATTTCTTCATCGACCCGGTGCGGCCGGTCGACCGGGCGCTGATCACGCACGGCCATTCCGACCATGCCCGTTCCGGCCACCGCTCGGTGCTGGCCACACAACAGACGCTTGATATCATGGAGTTGCGCTACGGCGAGGGCTTTGCCGGGACGACGCAAGCGGCAGCACTTGGCGAGGCGATTGCGCTGAACGGCGTCACCGTAACCTTCCATCCGGCCGGTCATGTGCTTGGCTCGGTGCAGATCGAGGTCGTGCACCAGGGCTCATGCATCGTCGCTTCGGGCGATTACAAGCGCCAGCGGGACGCGACTTGCGAGCCGTTCGAACCCATCAAATGCGACGTGTTCATCACCGAGGCGACCTTCGGCCTGCCGGTGTTCCGTCATCCGTCCGATACCGAAGAGATCGCCCGCCTGCTGAAATCGACGGCGCAGTTTCCCGAACGCGCGCATCTGGTCGGCGCCTATGCGCTCGGCAAGGCGCAGCGCGTCATGCGGTTGCTGCGCGATGCCGGCTACGACAAGCCAATCTATATCCACGGCGCGCTGGCCAAGCTCAGCGGCTATTACCAGAGCCAGGGCATCGACCTCGGCACGCTGGAGCCGGCGACCGTCGAGAGCGGTGGCAGGGACGATTTCGCCGGGGCCATTGTCGTCGGCCCGCCCTCGGCCTTCGCCGACCGCTGGGCTCGGCGCTTTCCCGATCCGATCTCGTGCTTTGCGTCCGGCTGGATGCGCATCCGCCAACGTGCCAAGCAGGGCGGCGTCGAACTGCCGCTGATCATTTCCGACCACGCCGATTGGGACGAGCTGACCGCTACGATCAGGGAGACCGGCGCCGGGGAAATCTGGGTGACGCATGGCCGCGAGGAAGCCCTGGTGCGCTGGTGCGAGCTCGAAGGCATTGCCGCGCGGCCGCTGCATCTCGTCGGCTACGAGGACGAGGGCGATTGAGGATGGGACCAGCAACCGCCGGTGCAGCGCTCTACGGCGCCCCCCTCTGGCCTGCCGGCCATCTCCCCCACTTGGGGGGAGATCGGATGTCGCGCCGGCTTTCGCCAATCACTGACGTTGCAGGACGGGCGGCAAGAATGAAACTGCCAATCTCCCCCCTCGTGGGGGAGATGTCCGGCAGGACAGAGGGGGGCGCGAAGGATCACAAGCTTCCCCCATTGGCCGGGCTCATTTCACCATGAACCGCTTTGCCGAGCTCCTCGATCGCCTCGTTCTGACGCCGTCGCGCAACGGCAAGCTGACGCTGCTGAGCGATTATTTCCGCAGCGTCGAGGATCCGGATCGCGGCCTGGCGCTGGCTGCCATCACCGGCGACCTGACCATCGCGGCGGTCAAGCCTGCGATGCTGCGCATGCTGGTCATGGAACGCATGGACCCGGTGCTGTTCGGCTATTCCTACGACTATGTCGGCGACCTGGCCGAGACGGTGTCGCTGGTCTGGCCGCAATCGCCCGGGGATATCGCCAACCACGAGCCGACGCTCGCCGAGGTCGTCGCAAAGCTGCAGGCGGCGAGCCGTTCCGACGGGCCGAAGGTGCTGGCCAGACTGCTCGACAGCGCCAGCATCTCGGCGCGCTTCGCCATCATAAAGCTGGTCACCGGCGGTCTGCGCATCGGCGTCTCGGCGCGGCTGGCCAAGCAGGCGCTGGCCGATCTCGGCAAGGTCGACATCGCCGAGATCGAAGAGCTTTGGCATGGGCTGACGCCGCCCTATGCCGAGCTGTTCGCCTGGCTGGAAGGCAAGGCAGAAAAACCCAGAAGAACGGCGCTGGCGCTGTTCCGGCCGGTGATGCTGTCGAACCCGATCGGTGACGGCGATCTCGAAAAGCTCGACCCGGCCGACTACGCCGCCGAGTGGAAATGGGACGGTATCCGCGTCCAGGCCATATCGGAAGGCGGCATTCGCCGGCTCTATTCGCGCACCGGCGACGACGTCTCCGGGGCTTTTCCGGACCTCGCCGAGGCGATGGATTTTTCCGCCGCCCTCGACGGCGAGCTTCTGGTCGGCGATCCCCGGCAGGCGACCGGTACCTTCTCGGACCTGCAGCAACGGCTGAACCGCAAAAGCGTGACACCGAAGATACAGCAGCAATACCCGGCGTTCATGCGCTGCTACGACGTGCTTCAGATCGGCGACGAGGACTTGCGCGCGCGCTCTTTCCGCGAGCGGCGCGGCCGCCTCGAAGCCTTCGTGCAGACGCTCGATCCGAGCCGCTTCGACCTTTCGCCGCTGGTCGAATTCACCGACTGGCAGGCGCTGGAGGAATTGCGCCGCAAGCCGCTGCATCCGGTCATCGAAGGCGTGATGCTGAAGCGCTGGGATTCGCCCTATCTCACCGGCCGGCCGAAAGGCCCATGGTTCAAATGGAAGCGCGATCCGCACACTGTGGACGCCGTGCTGATGTATGCCCAGCGCGGCCACGGCAAGCGTTCGAGTTTTTATTCCGATTACACGTTCGGCGTCTGGTCCGGTCCGGAAGGATCGGAGGAACTGGTGCCGGTGGGGAAAGCCTATTTCGGCTTCACCGACGAGGAACTGAGGCAGATCGACAAATATGTCCGCGACAACACCATCGAGCGCTTTGGGCCGGTCCGCTCGGTACGGGCCGACCGCAGACAAGGTCTCGTGCTGGAGGTGGCGTTCGAAGGGCTCAACCGCTCGACACGGCACAAATCCGGCGTCGCCATGCGCTTTCCCCGGATTTCACGGCTGCGCTGGGACAAGCCGGCGGCCGAAGCCGACCGCATCGAGACGCTGCAGGCGCTGCTCGACAGTTAGACTTTTGTTTTGAGCATCGGATTTTCCCAAAAACCGGTTTCCACTCCCGGGTCAAGCCCGTGGGCATGCTTTTGGGTCCGATGCTCTACGGAATAATCGAGACGCGGATCTCGTAGATGTCGACCGACTTGCCCTGCTTGTCGAAGTCGGAATTGATGGCGATGGTGCCGGCAGCACCCGGACGTTTGTCGGGAAAGCGCACGTCGAACAGATATTCGTTGCGCTCGTGGCCGACCGCGTAGCGCTTGCGGCCGCAGTCGCCGAGTTCGCCGAAATTGCAGTCGACTGAAATCTGCGTCTCTTGGCCCTCCTCGGAGCGAGCGATGATGTCGAACGTGGCGTGCTTGCCGGCGAGTTTTTCCAGCACGCCTTGCCCGACGTCGAAGCTGATCGCCGAGCCGGAGGCGCCCGACCGGATGCGCAGGAAGGAACCGCTGTCGTCCTGCATGACTTCGGCCTTGGCATCCGAAGGCGCACTGACAAGCGTCGGGTCGCTCGGCGAAAACACATTGATCCAGTCGCGCTCCACATCGCCGGGAGCCAGCGGCGAGGCCGTGTCGCCTGGTGGCGTGAAATCATCGTCTTCCACCATCGGTGGCGTTTGCGGCGGGGCCGTGTCGAGTTCGTCCGCTGACTTGAAGACGCCGGTCTGCGCAGCGAAATAGAGGCCGATACCGACAGCTGCGAGCAGCGTCACGCCGAGGAAGATCGCGGTGAGAGGCAGGCGGGGGCCTCTCACCCGCCTGTCGTCGCGGTCGGGCATCACCTCTGCGTCGCCGTCTCCGGTTGATGGGGGGGACGACATGTCGATCTCCGGCACACCGGGAAAAACTGCGTCGGGCATGATATCGGGAACGACCGGCAAGACGCGCGAGCGCGGCGCGTCGGAAGCGGGGGGCACGTCGGAAGCGGGGGGCGCGTCGGAAGCAGGAGCCTTCGCCGGACCGTCGACAACGACGTCAGGCGGGGACGCGGATTCAGCATCTGCGGCGGCGTCCGGTTCGGCTTCGGCCTCGAGTTCGGCATCGGCTTCGGCTTCGGGTTCGCTATCAGCCGGCTGCTTCACCGCCGGTGCGTCGTCATCGATCGGCCGGCCGACGCCGGAAACCGCCGGCAGGAACTCGGATTCGATTTCGGTTATCTTGGCCTGCACCGCCTTGCGGCGCTTGATGGCGACTTCCACCGTCACGCCCGGGTTGGCCTCCAGGGCACGGTCAAGTGCGGCGAAGGCCGATCGGTAGACCCGCTCGCGAAACGCGCGGTCTTCGGCATTGCCTTTCTCGAAGGCATTCCGGATCGCTTTTTCGATCGCGTCCAAGCGGGACCCCTCTGCACGTACGGTCACATAGTCATGATCGTTAGCCGCAGGCGATCAATCAATCAACGGGCCAGCGGCCGCATTCTGCCTTCGTGACACATCCAAAGCTCATTTCGGCGGTTTTCGATAAAGGAATCAACATTTTTCGCCGACTTTGCGATGCCGCGCCAACGCGACCTCGCGCAACCTGCCGGTGCGGCATCGCGCAGCCGCATGGCGGGATCCGTGCTGTGGCCGCTTATAGGCCGGGCATGAGCCCGCACGAAATGCCAAGTCCCATCTTGAATTTGTGGCGGGTTGCGTCTATCACCCAACGCATCTTGGGAGCCTTGGTTTCCTGGGCCGCTTTAGCTCAGTTGGTAGAGCACATCATTCGTAATGATGGGGTCAGGTGTTCGAGTCACCTAAGCGGCACCAATATTTCTCAAGGCTTTGCGGGTTTCGAGGGTAGAGCGAAAAAACGCCTGGTAGCACGCTGGGTCTAGAGCGGTGACCGGAAAACGCGGCTGTCACTTTGAGCCAGGGGCGTGGCGCCGCCGCGCGGCATCACTGCGACGCTGCCGGCGACAGTCGCAATATCCTTCCCGCCGGCTCGTCGGTCAGCGCCATTACGGCGCCGTCGGGAGCCTGCACCACGTCTCGGATACGCCTGCCGAGAGCGAGGACTTCCTCGCCGGCGACCTGCTTTCCGTCGATCCTGACACGAACGATGCCTTCCGCCGATAGGCCGCCGATCAGGAGGTCGCCACGCCAATCGGCAAACATGTCGCCGGTGTAGAAGGTCATGCCGGAAGGCGAGATGACCGGCGTCCAGCTATGGATGGAGTCGGCAAACTCCGGACGAGTCGACGGATCTGGAATGCGTTCGCCCGAATAATGCCGGCCCCAGCTGACCGCGGGCCAGCCGTGATTCCTGCCTGCTTCCGGAATGTTCAGCTCATCGCCGCCGCGCGGTCCCATTTCCGCCGTCCAGAGCACGCGGGTTTCGGGATGGATCGCTGCGCTTTGCACATTGCGATGGCCGTAGGACCATATCTCGTCGGCGCCGTCCTTACCGACGAAAGGGTTGTCGTCAGGCACAGAACCATCGGGATTGATGCGGACGACCGTGCCGAGATGATTGTTCGCGTCCTGCGCCTGTTGCGCCTTGCCGCGATCGCCGAGCGTTACGAAGAGCTTGCCGTCCGGCGCGAATACCAGGCGGGAGCCGTAGTGGTGCCGGCTGGACACGGCTGGTTCCTGCCGGAAGATCACTTCGAAGTTCGAAAGCGCGCTGCCGTTCTTATCCAGACGTCCACGGCCGACGGAGGTGGCCGCGCCGCCGCCGCGTTCCTCCGAGTAGGAGAGATAAACCGTCCGGTTGTTGGCAAAGTCCGGATCGAGCGCCACATCCAGCAGGCCGCCTTGTCCGCTGGCGAGGACGTCCGGCACACCGTCGATCGGATCGGAAACGGCCCCCTCGGTCGAGACGAGCCGCAGGCGCCCCGGACGCTCGGTGACCAGCAACGCGCCGTCGGGCAGGTAGGTCGCGCCCCAGGGATGCTCGAGCCCTTCGGCAAAGGTCTCGACCGCGATGCGGCCGGTTTCGCTCTCGATGCTGCTGTCCTGCGCGAGCGTGGTCGAGGGCGCACCGAAGGCGAGAAGGAAAGACGAAGCAATGAATATCCGCAGCATGATTTCTCCATCCGAACCGGGGTATAGGGGAGGAGCCGTCGGCTCCCCGATATAATGACCGACTGCCGATGCGGTTCCAAGCCGGCGCGCGCGCCTAGATTTTCAACGATGACCATGTCCGGTGCCGACGGATGAGCCCGGCGCATGGGGCACCCTCAGCACGCCTCTACAGAAAAAGAAGCCAAATGAGCGCAAACTGAAAACCAATTGAGACACAACTGAAACACGCCTACGCGCAGGCGACATGCACGCGAAACGCTTTGGGGCGATGGTCACCCCAAGCCAGGAACGCAGGAGCGTCGCCGATGACACCCGACCAGATCAGACTTGTCCAGAACAGTTTTCGCCAGGTCGTCCCGATCCGCGTGGCCGCCGCCGCGCTGTTCTATGAACGCCTGTTCGCGATCGACACGGATCTTCGCGCGCTGTTTCCGGTGACGGACATGACCAAGCAAGGCGCCAAGCTGATGGCGAGCCTGGGCTTTGTTGTGCACGGATTGGACCGTGCCGACACCATCCTCCCGACGGTGCGCGTGCTCGCCAAGCGTCACGTGACCTACGGCGTCGAGGAGCGTCATTACCCGATCGTCGGGCAAGCGCTCATCGAGACGCTCGCGGCCGGCCTCGGCACGGCTTTTACGCCGCCGGTCCGCGAAGCTTGGGAGGCGGCCTACGGGTTGCTCGCGAGTGTGATGATCGTGGCTGCCCGCGAGGACCAGCTCGCAGCGTGACCTGATGGGATGCAGCCGAAGGCAAGCATCCACCCGAACAACAATTCTAATAATTCCAAATGGAGAGAAACATGATGTTCAGACACACAGTTCTTGCGGCGCTTTGCGTTGCGGCAAGTTCCGCTTCTGCCGGCGAACTCACGGCCCGTCAGGGAGGGAGCGTCGATCTCGGCAACTTCCACGGCGTCGTCTACTACACGGAGGCGGATGACGGCTACCGGGTGGTCACCACGATGGCGGCGGGCGAAGAAAACCTGCCAGTACGCTTCGTCGCGACCCTCACCGAGGGCCAGGCGTTCGTGATCTCGGTCCCGGGCGAGTCGGCAGGGGCCGGCCAGGCACTCGAAATCTCGCGCGCCCAAGGCAAGCTCGTTGTCGCCAAGGTGGAGTCCACCCAATAACGGGTGGAAAGTTGACGTTGCGACGCAACCGGGTAGTCTTGCGCTTGCTTTCCGCGCCCAACAACGCGAAGAGATAATCGGCACCGTCATTGGGATGGCTATCGTCCCAACCTCGGAGAACGAGATGCTCAAGGTGCAACGTGCAGTCATTCGATTTCGGCTTTTTGAGTGCGGACGATTTTTCCTTGTTCTGATAGGTGCTGGTGTACTTGCGTCGGCCGCTTTTGCCGATGTCGTCGAGCCCACGACCCTCGCCGTCGCGGATTTCGAGTTCAGGGATACTTCAGGCGAAGTCAGGGACCAGACCGCCGAACACGAAGCGCGACTGAAGGCGTTTGGCGTTGCATTGCGGGATGATCTTTCGGAGAAGATCGACCTCGTCGCATTACCCTGTCAGGCAGAACGGTGCACCATTAGGGATCCCGGCCTTGTCGATCTCTCGAAGCGGGCAAGAACAGCCAGCGCGAAATATCTCCTGATCGGCCAGATGCACAAGATGAGCACACTGGTTGGCTGGGTGAAGTTTGCAGTGCTGGATTTGAACGACAACAAACCTGTCTGCGATCGATACCTGACCTACCGGGGAGATACCGACGAAGCCTGGCGACGCGCAGCAGAGTTCACGGCGCGCGACATCGAGAAGTACTGCATTCCGTAGCTATCCACAGGACGCCCGGCGAGCCACGCAAGCGTCACGTGGATCTGCGGATCAGCTGGACGAAACGGCACCCCCGCCCAGCGACGCTACCGTCTTCAGCGCGCCGTCGAGCATGTCGCCCTTTTCGTCCTTAAACGCGGCTTCACGCAGGCGCCTGATCCAGTCGGCGGCGTCCGCGCGGCCCTTGAGCAGGTCGAGCGCCGACAGCACCCGATCGAATTTCGACTGGGCGCGGACGTGGGTGTCGCTGTAGCCCTTGATCAGCCGGCGGCAGTTGAGGATCTCGACGGCGAGCCCGTAGTCTTCCCTGACATGGCCGAGCGCCAGCGCGTACCAGCGCTCGAGATGCGCGGCCTCGACCTGGTGGCGCAGCAAGCGGCGGCGCCAGCGGCGCAGGCCGCCGATGAACCACAGCGCTGCAAAGCCGGCAAAGCTGTCGGTGCGGATGCGGCGGCCGCGATTGATGCGGCGGTCGAGGAAGGCGGCAAGCTTCGGCCGCGCCTCGATGTAGCCGCCCAGCCCCGCCGGCAGCGTGCCGCAGAATTCCTCGATGCGCGGATGGAAATATTCGGTCACCTGGAGGATCGAGCCGTCCTTGACGCTGACCTCGCGGCGCACCCGCTTGTCGCGCGTCGAGCGCGTCTTCAGGTCGGCGACGCGGATCATGTCGTCGTAGCACATGGCGTTGGCCAGATGCTTTGCCGCAGTGATCGACAGCGCGTAGTCGTGTCCGGCATCGTCCAGGACGACCGCCCGGTCTAGCCGGCCGAGATACTCGCCGCCATAGGAGATGTCCTGGTAGTCGACGACCTTTTTCAGACCGCGAAGCGCCATGTCGCGCACTGGGGCCGGTAGCGCATCGACGCGCGCTGCAAGGTCCTGCCAGCCCTGCAACAGGCCTTCCGGGCCGCTCACCTTTGCCGCCGCACCCGAGCCGGTTTCGGCAGCTTTCGGCTCCGCAGGTTTTTCGGCTGGGGATGGCGCACTCGCGATGCCGCGGGCGCGATCATAGGAAGCGCCGAAGGCGGCGAGACTGGCCTTCACACCGCGGCCGCCGGCACTGATCGCCTGCTCGTAGCTCTCGCGGGTGAACGGCAAGGCATCGGACCCCGCCAGCGCGCCGAGCAGGCTGGCCGAGATCATCGAGCCGTTATCGGCGGCGATCTTCTCCATGTCGAAGGCGATGAAGCGCTTGGCCGCGGCTTCGGCCGTGGCATGCACCTTTGAGGACGAGGCGCGGCCATCGCCAGGCTCGATCTTTTCCGAGACGGCGGCGATGCGGTGCGACGAGGCGATCAGCGTCGTGCGCTCGGGCGTGACGAAGCCGCGGATGATGGCGCGGCCGGCTTCCATCAGTTCGGCGGCGATCAGTATGTCGACGTCGCCCTGGGAGGGCGACAGCGCGAAGACCGGCAAGCGGCCGGTGTCGCGGCACATCTCGACGTAGTAGATGGTCGCGCCAGTGCGCTGGGCGACGCCGGCGACCGAGGTCGATTGCGCGACATAGCCATTGCGTTCGGCGACGTCGGTGATCCAGTCGGCGAGCACGCCGCCGCCCTGGCCGCCGACCGCCAGCACGGCAAGCTTGATGACACGCTCGTCTTCGGGAGCGTCGGCGTTCGAGCGCGATGAGGGGACGGCGTCAAGCATCGGCGAATGTCAGGCGCCGGCTTTCACGGCGCCGCTGCAGGAGGCCGATCGTGGCGCGACGCGCGGCTTCCAAGAGACGGTCCCAGCGGCTGGGATTATGCACCACGTCGGCGCGGTAGAAGGACGGGCACAGCACCGCCGCATCGGCGACCTCGCCGCAATTGCCGCAGCCGACACAGCTCTGGTCGATATGCGCCACCGGATCGTCGCGCAGCGGATCGTCCAGCGACTTCACCGACAGCGACGGGCAGCCGGACAGCCGCATGCAGGCGTGGTCGCCGGTGCAGATGTCCTCGTCGACGCCGAATTTAGGCTTGACGACGCGCTCACCGCCCCTGATCGCCCTGTCGACCAATGGCTTTTCGCGGCGCTGCCGGTTGAGCATGCATTCGGACGAGGCGACGATGACTTTCGGGCCCTTCTCGTCCGTCGTGAGCGCCTCGCGCAACGTGTCCTGCATCTTGGTGACGTCGTAGGTGCGATCGATGTGGCGCAGCCATTTGACGCCCATGCCCTTCACCGCCTCGGTGATCGGGTGCTTTGTCGATTTCGTCTTGTTGCCGGCGCGGGATGAAAGAATATCCTGCCCCCCCGTCGCCGCCGAATAGAAATTGTCGACGATGACAATGACGCCGTCGTTCTTGTTGAACACGGCATTGCCGATCGACGAGGTCAGGCCGTTGTGCCAGAAGCCACCGTCGCCGACGAAGGAGATCGACCGGCGCTTGGCATCGGGCGAATTGAATGCCGAGGCCGAGGCCGGCCCCAGCCCGTAGCCCATGGTGGTGGCGCCAAGTTCGAAAGGCGGCATGATCGAAAACAGATGACAGCCGATGTCGGAGGCGATGTGATGCTTGCCCAACTCCTGCTCGACCAGCTTGGTGGCGGCGAAAATCGGCCGTTCCGGACAGCCGACGCAGAAGCCAGGCGGGCGGCCCGGGACGACATTGATCAGGTCGGCGGTGTCGAGCCCGTCGCCGATCTTGTTCGGCGCGCGGACCTCGCTTGGCAGCAGATGCGGGATGGTGGCGCGAAGGAACGAGCCGATGCCGTCGAGCATCACCTGGCCGGTATATTCGCCGGCCATCGGCAGATGTTCCTTGCCGACGAGTTTCGTGCCGCGCCCGGCCTTGTGCAGCATCGCGGCAAAGGCCTGCTCGATATAATTGGGCTGGCCTTCCTCGACGACGAGGACGGCGTCCTTGCCCTCGCAGAAGGCCAGGAACTCGTCATCGACCAGCGGATAGACGGCGTTGAGCACATAGAGCGGCACGTCGGTGTCGCCATAGGTGTCGGCGAGGCCGAGGCGCTGAAGCGCGCGGATGACCGAATTGTACATGCCGCCCTGCATGACGATGCCGACCGAGCCGTGTTCCGGACCGAAGAACTCGTTGATCTTGTTTTTGCGGATGAAATCGATCGCCGCCGGCCAGCGTTTCTGCACCTTTTCCTTCTCATGCAGGAAGGAGGCGGGCGGCAAAACGATGCGGCCGGTGTCGCGGCGCGGCGCGTCGAGCGCATCGGCCACCGTCATCGCCGGCCGCTTGTTGTCCTTGGCGACGAAACGGCCATGGACGTGGCAGCAGCGGATGCGCACCTGCAGCATGACCGGCGTGTTGGAAGCCTCGGACAGTTCGAAGCCGTCCTCCACCGCCTTGACGATCGACGGCAGGTTCGGCCGCGGGTCGAGCAGCCAGACCTGGCTCTTCATGGCGAAGGCGTGGCTGCGCTCCTGCATGATCGAGGAGCCTTCGCCATAATCCTCGCCGACGATGATCAGCGCGCCGCCGGTAACGCCGCCCGAGGCGAGATTGGCGAGCGCGTCCGACGCGACATTGGTGCCGACGGTCGACTTGAAGATGGCAGCACCGCGGATCGGATAATGCACCGATGCCGCCAGCATGGCGGTGGCGGTCGCTTCCGAGGCGCTTGCCTCGAAATGCACACCGAGCTCGCCCAGAATATCCTGCGCGTCTGCCAGCACGTCCATCAGATGGCTGATCGGCGCGCCCTGATAGCCGCCGACATAGCCGACGCCGCATTGCAGCAGCGCCTTGGTGATGGCGAGGATGCCCTCGCCGGGAAATTCCTCGCCGGCGCCGAGCCTGAGCTTTTCGACTTCCTTGGCAAAAGACCGTTCGGCCATTTTGGGCTCCTTCCGTTACCGCCGGCGTCCGGCAGCGCGCAAGATCAAATGTCGTGCTTGCGAATGTTCTTCAGCATCTTCTGCAGCGTCGCGATCAGCGCCGCATATTCGGCATCGTCGATGTCGTCGAACATCGCCTCGAACGCATCATGCATGGCCGGCCACGCGCGCGCGAACTCGGCGCGGCCGTCGTCGGTCAGGAACACGTGGCGGATGCGGCTGTCGGTGACTCCCTGCTCCCGCCGCACAAACCCTTGCCCCTCCAGCGTGTCGAGCGTCCGGCTCAGCGTGGATTGTTCGATGACCGTATAGACCGAGAGATCGTTGACGGTGACGCCGTCGGCGACCGACAGCACGGCGAGTGTGCGCACCTGCGGAATGGTCAGGCCCTGCTTGCGAAAATCGTCGCGCAAGGTGGCGTTGTAGCGGCCCATGATGCGGTTCATCAGATAGGGCGCGAACTGCTGCAGTCCGATCTGGCCCAGTGTCGAGATGCGCTGGCGCTTTTCAACCTTCTGTTCCATCACAGCCTCCCCGCCAGCAGGAAGCCGGAACCACCGCCAAGCCCGGCGCCGGGATGGGTCGAGGCGCCGATATGGTAGAGGCCCTTGATCCCGGTGTCGTGATTGCGGCTCGTCTTGAACGGCCGCCACAGGAACGACTGATCGATGGTCAAGGACCCGCCATAGGGATCGCCGCCGACCAGATTGACGTTCATCGCTTCCAGATCGGCCGGCGAATAGGCGCGGCGTGCGATGACGCTGTCCTTGAACCCGTCGATATGGCTGGCGAGGATCGCTTCGGCACGGTCCGCGTAGGCCTCGCGCAGCGCGTCGGTCCAGCGGCCGTCGGCCGGTGTCTGCAGTTTGCCGGCGGCATCGCCCTTGATATGGCGTGGGGCCTCGGGCAGCTGCAGCCACAGGATCGCCTTGCCGTCCGGACAGCGCGAAGGATCGAGCGCATGCGGCTGGCCGACGCAGATGGTCGGCACCTCCGGCAGCATGCCGCGCGTCGCCTCGTTGCAGGCTTTCGACACGCCATCGAGCCCGGGCGTCAGGTGCAGCAGCGCGACCTTGTCCAGGCCCTCCCCGCGCCATGCGGGCGGCTTGTCCAAGGCGTAGTGGATCTGGAAATTGCCCTTGCCGTAGCGGTATTTTTGCGCGGCCTCGAGGTCGGCTTTCGGAGCCGCGTCGCCGAGCAGCCGCCCGTAGAGCTGCGTCGGCGTGACCGAGCAGATCACGCTCTTCTTCGCGGTGATCGTTTCGCCCGAAGCCAGCCGCACGCCGGTGGCTCGGCCTCCGCTCTGGATGATCGAGGCAACGTCCCCTTCAGTCCGGATCACGCCGCCGCGCTCCTTGATCAGCGCTTCGAACGCGGACAGCAGATTCCTGGCGCCACCCTTTACGATCGGCGCGCCGGCAGCTTCCAGCGCGAAGGCGATAACCCTGGCGATCTGGCCGGAAAATGCGTCTTCGGGCCCGAGACCGGCATGCAGCACCCAGGGCGCCCACAGCGCGCGGGTGGTTTCGGATTGATAGGTGCTTTCGAGCCAGCCGCGCGCCGGCACCAGCGCTTCGCCAAGAAAGGTGGCAAGCCCACGCGGCCCGCGCCGCCAGGCCTCGCCCGCCAGCAGCTTTGCCGTTGGGTAGGACCACAGGCTGCCGCCGAGCAGGCCGAACAGCAGGCCGGCATTGCGCTCGATCTCACCGACATCGCTGCCGTGCCGGTCGCCGTCGCCTGCGGCAAGTGTGTTGGCCGCCGTGACATTGGCGGGGCGGTCGGTGCGCAGGATGGCATGGCTGCCGTCTGGCCGCAGCACGCCGGTCGGCGTGCCGGTGTTGCAGAATTCCAACCCGTGCCGCGCCAGGTTCTTGCCCAGCGCCGCATAGGCCGGCGAGGTGATGAACAGGACGAAGGTCGTCGCCATCACGTCATGGATGAAGCCAGGCGCGGTGATCTCCTCGGTGCGCATGCAGCCGCCGATGCGGTCGTTGCGCTCGAGCACCAGCACCTTGGCCCCCTTGCCGCCAAGCATCGCCGCGCAGACCAGCGCGTTGATGCCGCTGCCGACGATGATGTGATCGGGGGCTGTCATCGGCGGTTGGGCTCCGCTGAAAGGAGATGGGGTTCAAGTGCGCAAGGTAGCGATCCTTCGCGCCCCCCTCTGTCCTGCCGGACATCTCCCCCACGAGGGGGGAGATCGGCCGTCACGCCGGCTTTCGCCAATCTCCAACGTCGCAAGAATGAGCGGAGCGCCGAAACCGCCAATCTCCCCCCAAGTGGGGGAGATGTCCGGCAGGACAGAGGGGGGCGCCGTAGAGCGCTAGCGCCACAAGACGGCCGCCTCGACCTCGTCATCACTCCATTGCCTACAATCATGATCTTCTCCCGAAGACCGCCACCTCGTCCTATTGTCTTGGCACCAACGCCAGGGCACGGATCGGGCTGCCGGTGCCGTGCTCGATCTTGAGCGGTGCGGCGATCAGGATCGCGCCTTTCGGCGGCAGCCGGTCGAGATTGCACAGGCTGGCGAGCCCATAGCGGTTGGCCTTGTGCATCAGGCTGTGCGCCGGGAATGGCGGCTCCATTCCCCCTGCTTTGCCAGCATCCGTGCCGATCGTCTCGCTGCCCCAGCCCTTGATGTCCTTGCTGATCAGGTACTGGATGGCCTCGGCCGTCGGTCCGGGCGTGTGCGGTCCAGTCTCGTCGGCGTTGAGGAATTCGGCTTCCGAGCCGTTGCGCTTATACCAGTCGGTGCGCATCACCACCCATTCGCCGGCGTTGATCGTGCCGTGCTCGGCTTCCCACGCTTTGATGTGGTCGACGGTGAGCAGGAAGTCGTGATCGGCGGCGGCTTCGCTGGAGCAGTCGATGACATTGACCGGGCCGACGAAGTTCTGCGCCGGAATGGTGTCGGTGGCGCCGTCCGGATAATCCTTGCCGGTAATCCAGTGCTGCGGCGCGTCGAAGTGCGTGCCCGAGTGTTCGCCGAGCTTTAGCCAGTTCCAGGCCCACCACGGACCGTTCTTGTCATAGTGGGAGATGGCGTGGATCTCGACCTTCGGCGTGTCGACGGCGAGTTCCGGCGGCAGCTTGATCAGCGGCGTGTTGGGCCCGAGCGGCGCCGTCAGGTCGACCACCTGGATGGCGCCTGAAAGAAGTTGGCCGGCGACCTCGCCGAGGAGTTGTTGCGTGTCCATGGTCTCTGTTCCCTCTTTCTCGATGATGAAAGGCTCTTCGCGGCCCTGAATATCCTACTAGACGAAAACATATGCATCTGCAATTATCTTTAAGCATAAAGGAATGGGTTGGGTGGGGTGTGAGCGAGTTTGACGCCATTTTCGTCGGGGCAGGCCACAACAGTCTGGCATGCGCCGCGCATCTGGCGTTGAAGGGTTGGAAAACCGCGATTTTCGAACGCAGCGCAACAATCGGCGGCGCCGTCCAGACCCGCGAATTCACGCTGCCCGGCTTTCGGCACGATTTCGGCGCGATGAATCTGAGCCTGTTCGCCGGCTCGGCCTTTCACAAAAAATATGCAAATGAATTGAAAGTCCACGGGCTGGAGTTTGCGCCGGTCGCCGATTGCTTTGCCAGCGCCTTTCCCGACGGACGGTGGTTCGGCGTCAGCAACGATCTGGAAAAGACCGCTGCACGGATGGCCGCCTTCTCGCAAGCCGATGCCGCAACATGGCGCCGGCTGGTTGCCGCGTTCCCGGCCGAGGCCGAGCATCTGTTCCGGCTGCTGGGAGCGCCGATGAGCGGCCGGGCGCTGGTCGGCACAGCATGGAACCTGTGGCGCAAGAAGGGCCTTGCCGGTGCGCTCGACACCGGCCGGCTGCTGCTTTCCTCACCCCGCGCGTGGCTCGATGAGAATTTCGAGTCGCCGCATGTCAGGGCGACGCTCGCCACCTGGGGCATGCATCTCGATTTCGCCCCCGATATCGCCGGCGGCGCGGTGTTCCCCTATTTGGAATCGATGGCCAACCAGTGCTTCGGCATGGTGCTCGGCAAGGGCGGCGCTGACACGATCATCCGCGCCCTGTCGGGCATGATCACCGCTGCCGGCGGCCAGATTATCACCGGGGCTGAGGTGGCCGAGATCACGGTTTCCGGCGGCAAGGCGACCGGCGTGCGGCTTGCCTCCGACGAGACCCATACCGCCACCAAGGCTGTCATCGCCGGCGTTGCACCCGGAGCGCTGACTGGAAAGCTTTTGCCTGATGGTTCCGGTGACGCCAGTTTCGACACGGCGATGAAAAGGTTCCGCCATGCGCCGGGCACGATGATGATCCATCTGGCGCTTGACGATCTGCCGGATTGGCGCGCCGGCGCCGAGCTTCGGCAATTCGCCTATATGCATCTGTCGCCGTCGCTCGACGCGATGTCGCGCACCTATCAGCAGGCGATGGCGGGCATGCTGCCGGACGAGCCGGTGCTGGTCGTCGGCCAGCCGACCGCGGTCGATCGGGCGCGGGCGCCGGAAGGCAAGCACGTTCTGTGGGTGCAGGTGCGCGTGCTGCCGGCCGAAATCCTTAGCGATGCGGCCGGCAAGATCGCTCCAGGTCATTGGGATCAGGTCAAGGAGCGCTATGCCGAGCGCGTTCTCGACATCATCGAGACTTATGCGCCTGGCCTTCGCCGGAAGATCCTCGGCCGCGCCGTGCTCTCGCCGCTCGACCTCGAACGCGAGAACCCCAACCTCGTCGGCGGCGACCAGATCTGCGGCAGCCATCATCTGACGCAGAACTTCCTGTTTCGCCCGGCGCGCGGTTATGCCGGCTGGAACACGCCGGTCACGAATTTGCATCTCACAGGTGCTGCAACATGGCCGGGCGCCGGCACCGGTGCTGCCTCGGGCTATATGCTCGCCCAACAGCTTGGCGGGAGGTAGAGTTCAAAAACATTTCCGGTGAAGGAGAGGCAATGCGCGGTTGCCCAAGGAGCCTGAACCCACTGAACGGATAACGACGCGCACAGAAAACCAACAGGGGAACGACCATGACAATGAACAGACGGGAATTGCTCGGATACGGCGCAGCGCTTGGCGTCACCGTCATCGGCCTGCCGCAAATGGCCAAGGCAGCCGGTGAACTGACCATCGCCTACAACGTCAACCTGCCATCCTGGGACCCGACCACCGGGCCCTCCGCGGTCAACCCGACGATCCAGGGTCTCTACCAGTCGGTGTTCGACCAGTTCATCCCGCAGAAGCCGGATCTTTCCTTCGCGCCGGGCCTGCTGACCGAATGGGGCTGGAACGACGACCGCACCAAGATCATGATGACGGTGCGCGAGGGCGTCACCTGGCATGACGGCTCGCCGTTCACCGCCGAGGACGTGGTCTGGTCGCTGCAGCGGGCGGGCGACGAAAAGACCGGCAATCCGATCCAGTTCGTCTGGAAAAACGTCAACAACTTCAAGATCGACGGCAACAAGATCACCGGAGACGTCGTGCAGTTCGACCCGGTATATTTCAAGTGGATGTCGTTCCTGACCGGCTACATCATGCCCAAGGCCTACTACGAAAAGGTCGGCGCCGAGGGCTTCGAGAAGGCGCCGATCGGCACCGGCCCTTACATGGTGGACAAATTCGAGCGCAACGCCTTCCTGCGGCTCAAGTCCAATCCGAACTATTGGGGCGGCAAGCCGGCGTTCGAAAACGTGACGATCAAGTTCGTCACCGACGCGGCGAGCCGCGTTGCCGAAATCGAGTCCGGCTCCTCGCAGGTGACGCTCGAAATCCCCTATGAGGAGTATGATCGCCTGATCGCCAAGGACGGGCTTGCCGGCTCGTGCAAGAACGTTTCCGACATCGGCATGATCTTCTTCAACGACATCGACGTGATGCTGGACAAGAACGTCCGCCAGGCCGCGGTCATGGCGGTCGACAAGAAGCTGCTCGTCGATCGGCTGCTGCGCGGCTACGGCCAGCCGATCGATACGCTGGAGACGCCGGAATACGCTGCCTACGATGCGTCGATCAAGGTCGAGCACAATCCCGAAAAAGCCAAGGAATTGCTGGCTGCATCGGGCTATTCGCCGGAGAAGCCGGTCAAGTTCACGATACAGACGACCAAGGGCTTCAAGCCCAAGGATTATGAGATGGTCCAGGCGATCGTCGGCATGTGGCGCAAGGTCGGCATCGAGGCGACGATCGAAGTCTACGAGATCGCCAAGCATTACGAGCTGCGCGCCGCCGACAAGCTGGCGCCGGCGGCCTTCTACAATTGGGGCAACGCCATCGGCGACCCGACCACCTCGACCGGCTTTGCCACCTATGGCCCGAGCCCGCATTCGGTGTGGGACAGCCAGGATCTGATCGACATGATCAACCCGCTCTGGGGTGAGAAGGACGAGGCCAAGCGCATCGCCGGCTGGAAGGCTGTCGACAAATACATCGCCGAACAGGCCTATGTGCTGCCGCTGATCCAGTATGCGCAGCCGATCGTGCATGCCAAGCGCGTCAACGTGGTGCCGCATGTTTCCGGGGCGCTGCTGCCGGCGCTGATGACCCCGGCCTGATATCGGCCAGGGATTGCCGCGCGCCGTCCGCGATGACGGCGCGCATTTTCCGCCAGGCATACGGGCCACCATGCTGCTGCAAAGATTCCTGATCCGTCTTTTGACGATGGCGATCACGCTGTTCGGCGTCGCCGTCGTGGTCTTTGTTGTCATCCGCGTCGCGCCCGGCGATCCGATCGCGATGATGCTGCCGCCCGGCGCAACCGATGCCGACATCGCCCGGTTGCGTGCGCTCTACGGGCTCGACAAGACCATCGTCGAGCAGTTCTTCATCTGGCTGTCCGGCGTCGTCAGGGGCGATTTCGGCACCTCGATCTCGCTAAGGCAAGACGTACTTGGGCTGGTCTTTAACCGGCTGCCGGCGACGCTGGAGCTGGCCATCACAGCGCTGCTGATGGCGCTGGCGATAGGCGGCACGACGGCGATCCTTGGCGCGCGCGAACGCGGCACCGCGGTCGAAGCCGGCATCGACATCGCCAGTGGCGCAGCGCTTTCCATTCCCGATTTTTTGTGGGGGCTGGTGCTGATCCTCTTGTTCGGCGTGCTGGTGCCGGTGTTCGACATTTCCGGCCGGGTGTCGCCGCAGCTCGACCTGCCCTTCGTCACCCAGTTCTACCTGTTCGAGAGCATGGTGCGGCTGCGCTTCGACCTGACCAAGGACCTGCTCGGGCACATGCTGATGCCGACCGTGGCACTGGCGCTGCCGCTCGCCGCGATCATTTCACAGCTCCTGAAGCAGTCGCTGAAGGAAGTGCTCGACCTCGATTATGTCGTGCTCGCGCGGGTGAAGGGCTTTTCGGAAACGCAGGTGATTTTGCGCGAAGCGCTGAAGAACGCCGCGCTGCCGACACTGACTTTGGTCGGCGTGCAGTTCACCTTCCTGATCGGCGGCACAGTCATCGTCGAACGGCTGTTTTCCTATGAAGGCCTCGGCAATATGGCGATCGACGCCGTCATCAACCGCGACCTGCCACTGATCCAGGGTATCGTGCTGGTCTTCGCGCTGCTGTTCGTGCTGATCAACCTCACTGTCGACATGATGTATGCGCTGCTCAATCCGAGGCTGCGCCATGGATGAGGCCCGCATCTCAAGACATGGCTCGGGTGCAAGGCTGTGGCTTGCCGGCGGCTGGCTGCTGCTGGCTTTGCTTGCCGCGATCTTCGCGCCGCTGATCGCACCGCAGGACCCGCTGGCGCAAGATCTGATGTTCGAACGCCTGCCGCCATTTTGGATGAGCGGCGCGGAGCCCGGCTTCTGGCTCGGCACCGACAGCCTCGGCCGCGATCTCCTGTCACGGCTGATCTTCGGCGCCCGCATCGCCTTCATCGTCGCCTTCGCGGCGGCCTTGGCCGCCTGCCTGGTCGGCTCGACGCTCGGGCTGATCGCAGGTTATTTCGGCGGCTGGGCCGATCGCATCATCTCGCGCATCGTCGACGTCTGGATGGCGTTTCCGCCGGTGCTGTTCGCCATCCTGCTGGTTGCCGTGCTCGGCACCGGTCTGAGCTCGGTCATCATCGCCATCGCGGTCATCGACTGGACGCGCTTCTGCCGGGTGATCCGCGCCGAGACCATGGGCCAGGCGCGCATGGACTATATCGAGAACGCCCGCATCGCCGGCTACGGCCGCATCGGCATCATGCTGCGCGAAGTGCTGCCCAACGTGGTGCCGTCGATCGTGGCGCTGCTGTCGCTCGAAATGGGCATCGCCGTCATCGTCGAAGCGATCCTGTCCTTCGTCAATCTGTCGATCTCGACCGACGATCCGACCTGGGGCGGCATCATCGCCGAGGGCCGTCTGTCGATCCATCAGGCGTGGTGGGTGCTGGTGTTCCCGTTGGTCACACTGATCCTGACCGTGCTGTCGTTCAGCCAGTTCGGCGAGGGTCTCAAGGCACGCTTCGATCCGGTGCTACGATGAGCGCTGCCTGCCTAAGTATTCGAGACCTCAGCGCCGTGCTGGCGAACGGGCAGCGCGTGCTGCGCTCGGTGTCGCTGTCCGTTCAGCCCGGCGAGGTCCGCGCGCTGGTCGGCGAGAGCGGCGCCGGCAAGACGATGATCGGCAAGGCGGTGCTCGGCGTTCTGCCGCCCAGCGTGCGCATCGTCGAAGGCGATATGCTGCTCGAAGGCGAGGACCTCGGCCTGCTCCAGCCAAAGGCAAGGCGTACCTTGATCGGCGCCCGCACCGCGCTGATCCCGCAGGATCCGCTGACCGCGCTCAACCCGTCGCGCCGGATCGGCCCGCAGATGACCGACAGGCTGATACGCATCCTCGGGTGGAGCGGGCAGAGAGCCGACGCCCGCATCCGCCAGTTGCTCGATGAGGTGCAGATCCGTGACCCGGGCCGCGTCCTCAAATGCTATCCGCACGAGCTTTCCGGCGGCATGCGCCAGCGCGTCCTGATCGCCGCCGCTTTCGCCGCCGAGCCAAGGCTGATCGTCGCCGACGAGCCGACCACGGCGCTGGATGTGACCGTGCAGAAGCAGATTTTACGGCTGATCGCGCAATTGCAGCGCGAGCACGGCACGGCGATCCTGTTCGTCACCCATGATCTCGGCGTCGTCGCCAAGATCAGCCAGAAAGTGTCGGTGCTCTATGCCGGCAAAGTGGTGGAGGAGGCCGAGACGGCAGCACTGTTCGCGGCTCCGCAGCACCCCTACACACGAGCGCTGATGGCGGCGACACCGCGCTACACCGATCCGTTCGCCTCGCTAAAACCGGTGGACGACGCGGTATTGGCCAGACTGGCTTCGGAGATCGCCGCTGCCGACCAGGCCTGGAGACGGCCACATGGCTGAGCCGCTGTTTTCCGTGCGCGGCCTGAAGGTCGCGCTGCCCGATATGACGCGCAAACCACTGATCGGCCGGGCGCCGATGGTGCAGATCCTGAAAGGGTTGGACTTCGACCTGCCCAGGGGATCGGTGACCGGCATCGTCGGCGAATCCGGATCGGGCAAATCGACGCTCGGCCGTGCCTTGGTGCGCCTTTTGGAGCCGAGCGCCGGCAGCATCAGTTTCGACGGCCGTGATATCACGCATTTGCCAGAGGCGGAGCTCAGGCCGCTGCGCCGCAACCTGCAGATGATCTTCCAGGATCCCATGTCGTCGCTCAATCCGCGCCGCACCATCTTCAGCATCATCGCCGCCCCCCTCAGGCAAAACGGGCTTGGCGACAATCTCAAGGCGCGTGTCGCGGAGGCTTTGCAGCGCGTCGGCCTGCCGCAAAGCTTCGCCAGCCGCTATCGTCACGAACTGTCGGGCGGCCAGCGCCAGCGGGTCGGCATTGCCCGGGCGCTGGCGCTGTCGCCGAAATTCGTGCTGGCCGACGAGATCGTCTCCGGCCTCGACGTGTCGACCCAGGCACAGATCCTGACGCTGCTGGAAAGGCTGGCCGCCGAAATGGGCCTGACCGTGGCTTTTATCAGCCACGACCTGTCGGTGATCCGGCGGTTGTGCCGGCAAGTGATCGTCATGCGCGAAGGCGCGATCGTCGAGGCAAGCGCCACCGACGCTTTGTTCGCGAACCCGCGGCAGGCCTACACGCGCGATCTTCTCGCAGCCATCCCGCTGCCCGAGGTCGATGGCGGCTGGTTGCTGCCTGCGGCGAAGGCGCCGGCATGACATCGGTCGCAACGATCACCTCATTCGCACGCCGAAGAGCGGGCCTCGGGCGTGCGCCCGGCAAGTCACCCATGTCCCGCGAGAGGATGACTGAGATGAAGAATGCGCTCCTAACTGCAACGCTTGCGGCCGCCGTCCTGGGCACTATCGGTGGAACCATCAGCACAGCCTCAGCCGGCTCCATTCCTGGCATGCGCGGACACGATCACACCGGGGTTACAGTGCCCGACATGAAGCAGGCCGTCGACTTCTTCACCGAGATCGTCGGCTGCAAGAAGGCGATGTCCTTCGGCCCGTTCGCCGACGACAAGGGCACGTTCATGCAGGATCTGCTGGGCGTCGATCCCAAGGCAGTGATCGAGGAGATCACCCTGGTCCGCTGCGGCTACGGGTCGAATATCGAGCTGTTCAAATACACCGCGCCGGACCAGAAAGACCTGCAGGCCCGCAACAGCGACATTGGCGGCTTCCACGTCGCCTTCTATGTCGAAGATATCGCTGCCGCGAAAGCCTATCTCGATGAAAAGGATGTCAAGACGCGGATGGGCCCGCTGCCGGTGACCGAAGGTCCGGCGGCCGGTCAGAGCATCCTTTATTTCCAGGCGCCCTGGGGCCTGCAGCTGGAAGCGATCAGCTATCCCAACGGCATGGCCTATGAAAAGGACGCGGAGACGGTGCTGTGGAGCCCGAAGACCCCGGACAAATGATCCGGCAAGCGCGTGCTTGCGGGTTCTGGACGCAGGCACGCCACGGCATCTGAACGAATCGCTTCAATTATGAAACTTCAAGCTTGAAATAATTTGTCTCAGGCGCGATACTGAAGGCAGGAAGCGAAGAGGAGATCGCACGAATGAAGGTTGCGGTTCTCGGCGGCGGACCAGCCGGCCTCTACTTTGCCATTTCGATGAAGCTCAGGGACGCCGCACACGAGGTGACGGTGTTCGAGCGCAACCGGGCCGACGACACTTTCGGCTGGGGTGTCGTGCTGTCGGCCGAAACGCTCGAAAACCTGACCAGGAACGATCCGGTCAGCGCTGTCTGGATCAGGAAGCATTTCGCTTATTGGGACGACATTGCCGTCATCCATGACGGTGTGCGCACGGTCTCGACCGGTCACGGCTTTTGCGGCATCGGCCGCAAGCGATTGCTCACCCTGCTGCAGCGGCGGGCGCGCGAGCTCGGCGTCAAGCTGGTCTTCGAGACCGATATCGCCGACCCTAAACCGTACATGGAGAGCCATGATCTGGTGGTCGCCGCCGACGGGTTGAACTCGAAGGCACGGGGCGCTTTCGTTGACGTGTTCAAGCCCGATATCGACACCCGCAAATGCAAGTTCGTCTGGCTCGGCACGCAACAGAAATTCGATGACGCCTTTACCTTCATCTTTGAGAAGACGGAGCATGGCTGGGTATGGGCGCATGCCTACCAGTTCGACAAAGACACCGCGACCTTCATCGTCGAATGCGGCGAGCAGACCTGGGAGCGCTTCGGCTTTGGTGCGATGTCGCAGCAGGAATCGATCGCCGTCTGCGAACGGATCTTCGCCAGGCATCTCGGCGGCCACGCGCTGATGACCAATGCCAACCATATCCGTGGTTCGGCCTGGATCAAATTTCCGCGCGTGCTGTGCGAGCGCTGGTCCTACAAAAACCTGGCGCTGATGGGCGACGCCGCGGCAAGCGCGCATTTCTCGATCGGTTCCGGCACCAAGCTGGCGCTGGAAAGTGCGGTGGCGCTGGCCGACTATGTCGATTCCGAACCTGACCTCGAAGCCGCGTTCCGCAAATATGAAGACGCCCGCCGCACCGAAGTGCTGAAGCTGCAGTCGGCGGCGCGCAACTCGCTGGAATGGTTCGAGGAGGTCGAGCGCTATCTCGGCCTCGATCCGGTGCAGTTCAATTATTCGCTTTTGACGCGCTCGCAGCGCATCAGCCACGAAAATTTGCGGCTGCGCGATGCCGAGTGGCTGGCCGGCGCCGAGGAATGGTTCCAGCGCCAGGCGGGCGCCGGCGGCAACAGCCTGCGACGAGCGCCGATGTTCGCGCCGTTCCGGCTGCGCGACATGGCGCTGCAGAACCGCATCGTCGTCTCGCCGATGGCGCAGTACAAGGCCGTCGACGGCTGCCCGACCGACTGGCATTTCGCCCACTATGCCGAACGGGCCAAGGGCGGCGCCGGCCTGCTCTACATCGAGATGACCTGCGTCAGCCCCGAAGGCCGCATCACGCCGGGCTGTCCCGGCTTTTACGCGCCCGAACATGAGGTCGCCTGGAAACGGCTGGTCGATTTCGTCCATACCGAGACTGAGGCGAAGATCTGCGCGCAGATCGGCCATTCCGGCGCCAAGGGTTCGACCCGGCTCGGCTGGCAGGGAACCGACGTGCCGCTGACGTCTGGCAACTGGCCTGTGATGGCGGCGTCGGCAGTGGCATGGTCGCTGCAAAACCAGGTGCCGAAGGCGATGGATCGCGCCGACATGGATCTGGTGCGCGACCAGTTCGTCGCCTCGGCCGAGATGGCGGCGCGCTGCGGCTTCGACATGCTCGAGATCCACGCCGCGCACGGCTATCTCCTGTCCTCCTTCATCACGCCGCTGACCAACCGGCGGGCGGATGCCTATGGCGGCTCGCTCGAAAACCGCATGCGTTATCCCTTGGAAATCTTCCACGCCGTGCGCGCCGCCTGGCCTGATGAAAAGCCTGTTTCAATGCGTATCTCCGCCAATGACTGGGTCGGCCTTGAAGGGGTGACACCGGCCGATGCGGTCGAGATAGCCCGGCTGCTGCATGAAGCCGGCGTCGACATCTGCGACGTGTCGGCCGGCCAGACTTCTGCCGAGGCAAAACCGGTGTATGGCCGCATGTTCCAGACGCCGTTTTCCGACCGCATCCGCAACGAGGTCGGCATGGCGACCATAGCGGTCGGCAACATCTACGAACCGGACCATGTCAATTCGATCCTGATGGCCGGCCGCGCCGATCTCGTCGCGATGGCAAGGCCGCATCTCGCCGATCCCTATTGGACACTGCATGCCGCCGTCAGGCTGGGCGACCGCGGCGTCAAATGGCCAGATCCCTACCTGCCGGGCCGCGACCAGGTCTACCGGCTGGCCGAGCGCGAAGCAGCAGCGGGGCTGAAAGTATGAGAGCCGCGACGAAGACGGAACGGCACGCGCTGGTGACCGGCGGCGGCTCCGGCGTCGGCCGCGCCATCGCGCTGGCGCTGGCCGGCGCCGGCATCGACGTGACCATTTGCGGCCGGCGCGAGGCGGCGCTGGCCGAGGTCGCCAGGGGAAATGAGCGTGTCTTCGGCATCGCTGCCGACGTCACCAATGAGGCAGCGATGGCGTCGCTCTACAGTCAGGCGGAAGCGGAGCGCGGGCCGATCGATATCGTCGTCCCCAATGCCGGCATGTCCGGCAGCGCCCCGGCACAGCGGACCTCGCTCGCGGACTGGCAGCGCACGCTCGACGTCAACCTGACCGGCGCTTTCCTGACGGTGAAACCGGCGCTGGCCGGCATGATCACGCGAAAGACAGGTCGTATCATATTCGTCGCGTCGACGGCTGGACTGAAGGGCTATCCTTATGTCGCCGCTTACGTGGCGGCCAAGCATGGCGTCGTCGGCCTGATGCGAGCGCTGGCGGTCGAGACCGTCAAATCCGGGGTGACGGTCAACGCCGTCTGCCCGGGCTTCGTCGAAACCGAGATGCTCGAGGAATCCATCCAGCGCATCGTCGAAAAGACCGGTCGCACGGTCGAAGAAGCAAGGACGAGCCTTGCCTCGACAAACCCGCAAGGTCGCTTCATCCAGCCGGAAGAGGTTGCAGCCGCGGTGCTGTGGCTGTGCAGCGATGCGGCCCAATCGATCACCGGGCAGACGATCTCGATCTCGGGAGGCGAGACATGGTAGCCGGTCCCCTGCCCGCGCCGTCCGGATCCGGCAAGGACCGCCTGCGGCTGTGGGTTCGGCTGCTGCGCGCCTCGCGCAGCATCGAGGCCGAGCTGCGCGAGCGCCTGCGGCAGGAATTCAATACGACGCTGCCGCGCTTCGACGTGATGGCCGCACTCTACCGCGTGCCGGAAGGCATGCTGATGAGCGACCTGTCGCGCTTCCTGCTGGTGTCCAACGGCAATGTGACTGGGATCATCGACCGGCTGGTTTCGGAAGGGCTGGTTACCCGCGCCCGGCGCAATGGCGACCGCCGCACCTCGATGGTGCGGCTGACGGAGGAAGGTTCGAAGGCTTTCGCCGTCATCGCCGCCGCGCATGAGAGCTGGATCGGCGAGCTGCTGGGCAATGTGAGCGAGGACGAGGCGCGCCGGCTGACCGGCATGCTAGACTCCTTCCGCAGCAATTGGGAGGGACGGGAATGACAAAAATGGCCGGCCGCAAGCCGAAGCATTTCCTCTGGCAGGTCGAAGGCAAGGTCGCAACAATCCGGCTCGACCGGCCGGAGCGCAAGAACCCGCTGACCTTCGAAAGCTATGCCGAGCTGCGCGATATTTTTCGTGACCTCGTCTATGCCGAAGATGTCGATGCGGTGGTGTTCCTGCCCAATGGCGGGAATTTCTGCTCAGGCGGCGATGTCCACGACATCATCGGCCCACTGGTGAAGATGGACATGAAGGAGTTGCTCGCCTTCACCCGTATGACCGGCGATTTCGTCAAGGCGATGCTGAATTGCGGCAAACCGATCATTGCGGCGGTCGACGGCGTGGCGGTGGGCGCCGGCGCCATTATTGCCATGGCATCCGATATCCGCATCGCCACCCCCGAGGCCAAGACCGCCTTCCTGTTCACCCGCGTCGGCCTAGCCGGCTGCGACATGGGCGCCTGCGCGATCCTGCCGCGCATTATTGGTCAGGGCCGCGCCGCCGAGCTACTCTATACCGGTCGCACGATGAGTGCTGAGGAAGGCGAGCGCTGGGGGTTTTACAACCGGCTGGTCGATGCCGCAGACCTTGAGGTCGACGCGCTCGACCTGGCCGCGCGCATCGTTTCCGGCCCGACCTTCGCCCACGGTATCACCAAGACGCAGCTGAACCAGGAATGGTCGATGGGCCTCGACCAGGCGATCGAGGCGGAAGCGCAGGCGCAGGCGATCTGCATGCAAACCGGTGATTTCAAGCGGGCCTACGAGGCTTTTGTCGCCAAGGAAAAACCGGTGTTCGAGGGCAATTGATGATGGTTTCTTCGATAAAGACCGACAGGTTGGCGGGACAGCGCCCCCCTCTGTCCTGCCGGACATCTCCCCCTCTAGGGGGGAGATCGGACGTCACCTGGGCTTTCGCCAATGGCCCGCGTCGCAGGGAAGGCGCTGCTGGCAGAGCTGCCAATCTCCCCCCAAGAGGGGGAGATGTCCGGCAGGACAGAGGGGGGCGCCGTGGAGTGCAACGCCGGAAGTACAGCGGAGGCAGAAATGCCTGACCGGTCCTTCCTCAACTGGCCGTTCTTCGAGGATCGCCATCGCGCACTCGCCGAGCGGCTGGACGCATGGTGCGCGAAAAACCTGCCGGTCGCGCATGACGATGTCGATGCCGCCTGCCGCGAGCTGGTGGCGAAGCTCGGCCAAGACGGCTGGCTGAAGCCAACGGCGCTCGACACCGACAATCCCGGACCGCTCGACGTTCGCACGCTGTGCATCACGCGCGAGACGCTGGCCCGGCATGACGGGCTGGCCGATTTCGCCTTCGCCATGCAAGGGTTAGGCACCGGCGCGCTCAGCCTGTTCGGCACGCCGGAGCAGCAACGCTGGCTGGCCAAGACCCGCGCCGGCAAGGCGACTTCCGCGTTCGCGCTGTCGGAGCCACGCTCCGGATCTGACGTCGCCAATATGGAGATGACGGCCGCGCGCGACGGCGACGACTATGTTCTGTCAGGCGAAAAGACCTGGATTTCCAATGGCGGCATTGCCGATCTCTACGTCGTTTTCGCCCGCACTGGCGAGGCGCCCGGCGCCAAGGGGCTTTCCACCTTCATCGTGCCTGCAGACACCGAGGGCCTCACGATCGCCGAGCGGCTGGAGGTGATCGCGCCGCATCCCTTGGCACGCCTGTCCTTCGACAATGTCCGCGTTCCGGCCTCGGCATTGATCGGCAAGCCGGGCGACGGTTTCCGTATCGCCATGTCGGTGCTCGACTTGTTCCGCTCGACCGTCGGTGCGGCGGCGCTCGGCTTTGCCCGGCGCGCGCTGGACGAAAGCATCAAAAGAGTGGCCGAACGCCAACTGTTCGGTGCTGCGATGGCCGAGTTGCAGATGGTGCAGGGCCACATCGCCGACATGGCGCTGGATATCGATGCCGCCGCCCTGCTGGTCTATCGCGCCGCCTGGACCAAAGACATGGGGGCCGCCCGTATCACGCGCGAAGCGGCAATGGCCAAGCTGTTCGCCACCGACAAGGCGCAAGAGGTGATCGACAGAGCCGTGCAGCTGCATGGCGGCGACGGCGTCCGCAAGGGCCACATCATCGAGAGCCTGTATCGCGAGATCCGTGCGCTGCGCATCTACGAAGGCGCGTCCGACGTGCAGAAGGTGGTCATCGCGCGGCAAGTGATGGGAGCAGCCTGAGGCCGAGCTTGCGACGGGAAATTGCGGATTGGACTGGCTCGATTTTTGAACATTACGCACCGGATTTGAGTATCGGGAGGCTTGATATGCACACCATCCTGCAGCCGGAAGGCTGGGCGAAACCAATCGGCTACGCCAATGGCGTCGCTGCGCGCGGGCAACTGATCTTCATCGGCGGCCAGGTCGGCTGGACCGGGCAAGGCCAATTCGAAACCGATGATTTTGTCGGCCAGGTGCGCCAGACGCTTGCCAACATCGTCGCCGTGCTCGCCGAGGCCGGCGCCAAGCCTGAGCATATCACCTCAATGACCTGGTATTTTACCGACAAGGCCGAGTATCTGGCCAACCTCAAGGGGATAGGCGAGGCCTATCGCGAGCTCATCGGGCGGCATTTTCCGGCCATGGCCGCCGTGCAGGTGATGGCGCTGGTCGAGGATCGCGCCAAGGTGGAGATTCAGGCGACCGCGGTGATCCCGGACTGAGGTCAGCAAGGCACGTCCACGAAGCGCATCGAGGCTGATGAGCGTTGACGGCCTGACGCTTGGCTGTAAACGGTTTTTGTGATCAGATGATCATGCCTGCTTCGGCTGTGTGATCAGCCTGCCGTTCGCACATAGCGTCTGTCGAAACCCAAGGAAACCAAAAACCGTGGCTCTGGGATTTGAATCTGTATCGGCACGTGTGACCGTCCAGGATGGCGTCTACCAGCAGCTTCGGCATGCCTTGATGGTCGGCAGCTTCGATCCGGCCCAGGTGCTTACCATTGCCTCGCTGGCCGAAGCCTTCGGTACCTCGAACATGCCGGTGCGCGAGGCCTTGCGGCGGCTCGCCGCCGAGAACGCGCTGGAGATATCGCAGAACGGCTCCGCCTGCGTACCGGTCGTCACCCGCGCGCGGCTCGACGACCTCTGCCGGGCGCGCGTCGCCGTCGAAGGGCTGGCGGCCGAACTCGGGGCGCCGCGCCTGACAGCTTCCGACATAGCCACATTGCAGCAGATCACCGCCGACCAGCAGGCGATCGGGCGCAATGGCAGCATTTACGAGCTGATCGCCAAGAACCAGCAGTTTCACTTCACCATCTACCGCGCCTCCGGCTCCGACGTGCTGTTCCAGCTGATCGAGACGCTGTGGCTGCGCTTCGGCCCCTATATGCGGCTGCTGTCCAACCATGTCGCGCCTTTGATGCACGCCGGCACGATGGAGCCGTCCGGGCGGCACACGGCGATCATCGCGGCACTGAAGGATCGCGATTTTGCCCGCGCCCGCGAAGAGGTGGTTGCCGACATCCAGACGACGCAGGAGACACTGCGCGCGATCTGTCCCGACGTGCCGGAACCCAGGCCGGTCGAGTTCGCCGGATTCGGCAAGGTCTCCTGAAGCTCCGTTGCGGGTCGAACGCCAAATCGATGCCGGAATGTGCCGATCTCCGACCGCTCGCGGTCCGAAAGATCGCCCCGATTTTCCTGATTGAATCGCATTTCTTCGCGGGCAGCGATTGATCGGTATCCCCTTTTGTGATCACATGATCACATGGAGCAAAAGCTAGTGTCTGGTTATTTTCTCTACCATTCGATCGGCACGTTTCCCGGCAAGGCGGAGCACATGGCTTCTGCCCTGTCGGAATTCTCGGGTGTCTGGTCGGCGGAAGACGATGGCCAATGGCCGGCCGCTCTTGCCGCGCGCCAGCGCTTCATCGATGCCTGGGGCACGCTGATCGATGCCCCGCAAGGCACGCTGACCACCGCCGAGAACGTCACGTCGGCGCTCTACAGCCTGATCGGCGCTTTGCCGTCCGTGCGCCTGGCAGGAAAGCGCCTGCTGGTCGCGGCCGACTGTTTTCCGAGCCTGCACTTCCTGCTAGCCGGTCTGGCCGAGCGCTTCGACTTCGTGCTCGATACAGTGCCGCTGCGGCCGGGCGAGAGCTGGGTGCGCGACGAGGATTTCATCGCCCGCTGGCAGGACGATGTCGGTCTGGCTTTGCTGACCTTCGTCACCTCGACGGCCTCGCACCGCTGCGATGTGGCGCGACTTGCCGCGCATGGTCGGGAGATGGGCAGCATCGTCGGTGTCGATATCACGCAAGGGGTCGGCGTTACGCCTTTCTCGATTGCGAAGACGCCGGTCGATTTTGTCGTCTCGACCTCTCTGAAATGGCTGTGCGGCACTTCGGGCGCCGGCATCCTGCAGGTGGCGCCCGATCTGCTGTCGGCCTGCCGGCCCGAGCTTCGCGGCTGGTTCAGTCAGCCGAACCCCTTCTCCTGGGATCTCGACAATTTCACTTATGCGGACGATGCGCGCCGTTTCGACCATGGCACGCCGGCCATCCTGGCCAGTGTTGCATCGCTGCCCGGCCTTGAATGGATCGCCGACACAGGCGTCGACGCGATCCGCACGCAGAACGGCAGTATAACCGAGCGCATCATAGCCTGCGCGCTGGACAATGGCTGGGCGGTCCGTACGCCGCTCGATCCAGACCAGCGCGGCGGCAGCGTGATGCTGGCTTTACCGCAAGGAGTCGACCCGGTGAAAACAGTGTCGACGCTGCGCAGTGAGCAACTTTACTGCGACGCGCGCGGCGCGACGCTCAGGCTATCACCCGGCATGGTCACCACAGACGACGCGGTCGATGTATTGCTGGAGCGTCTGCAGCAGTTGATCGGCTCGCGGCAACGCCGCGCGTCCTGACTTCAGGCGCCGCCTCGCCTGCAGTGCCCGAAATACGGCGCTGAAAAGGGACGGAAGTGAAAAGCGCCACAGGGAGTGGCCGAACCAGAGGGAACGAAAATGAGCTTCACTCGCCGTAATCTGCTTCTGCTCGCTGCCGCCATCGGCATCGCCGCCGGCCCAGTCGCCGCCTATGCCCAGGAGACGTTGAATGTCGGCGCCTATCCGACCAATCCGCCTTTCGAATACAAGAACGAAAGCGGCACTTTCGAGGGTTTTGAAGTCGACATCGTCAACGAGGCTGCCAAGCGTCTCGGCATGACCACGGAAATCGCCGACCTCGGATTTCAGGCGCTGTTCGCCGCCACGACCTCGAAGCGCATCGATGTCGCCATCTCATCGATAACCATCACCCCTGAGCGCTTGAAGTCGCAGTCGTTCACGCAGCCCTATTATGATTCCGACATGGGCATCGCCGCCAAGGCTGACAGCCCGATCAAGTCCGCCGCCGACCTCAAGGGCAAGATCATCGGCGTGCTGTCCGGCTCGACCGGCGAAGCCTGGACCAAGCAGCACCAGGAGGCGGTCGGGTTTAGCGAGGTGAAGGGTTACGACACTCAGCAGAACCTGCTGCTCGATCTCAGCGCCGGTCGCGTCGACGCCGCGGTCAGCGACATTCCGGGCCTGGAATACTCCTTCACCCGGATGAAGGACCTCGCCGTAAAAGAGCGTATCAAGACCGGCGAGCAGTACGGCCTGATGATGGCCAAGGACCACCCGCTGCTCGGCAAGCTGAACGATGCGCTGACCGCGATGAAGAAGGACGGCACGCTGGCCTCGATCCACAAGAAGTGGTTCGGCAGCGACGCACCCGCCGATTCTTCGACCGTCAAGGAAATGCCTATCCCGAAGGCCTGAGCGGCAGTAGCTGAAATCGTGCCGGCTTTCCACACCGGCACGATTCATGGGACAGCGTTGCGCGCCCTCCTGGACGTACACGGACGCCGTAGCCATTCGACTTTCACGCATGATCCGCTCCGACGACCGATTTCGGGGTTTCGGCAGCATGCTTTAGCGTCGCGGGACGCCAAACCTTTCGGGAATGCTCCCCATGTCGCTGATCGAGACCTTCTTCAACGCCGATGTCATGATCTCCAGCCTGCCGGCGCTGATGCGCGGCTTCCTGAACACGCTGCTGCTCGGGCTCCTGAGCATCGGTATCGGTATCCCCGTCGGCCTGGCGATCAGCCTGATACGGCTCTATGCGCCAAAGCCGCTGCGGCTGCTGGCGGTTGGCTATATCGATATTTTCCGGGCGATGCCGGTGCTGGTCGTGCTGATCCTGATCTACTACGCGCTGCCGTTCCTCGGCATACGCCTGTCGTCCTGGACCTCCGCGGTGACGGCATTCGCGATCATCATGGCAGCTTACTCAGCCGAGGTGTTCCGCTCCGGCATAGAAAGCATTCCGCGCGGTCAGTTCGAGGCGGCGCAGGCACTCGGCCTGCCGTTTTTACTGACCTTGCGCAAGGTTGTGCTGCCGCAGGCGATTCGCGTGGTCATTCCGCCGATGACCAGCAACTGCGTTTCGATGTTCAAGGACACCTCGCTCGCCTCCACCGTGGCCCTGCCCGAACTGCTGAAGGAAGCGACCAACGCGCAGTCGCTCTACGCTAACCCCTCGCCGCTGATCGGCGCGGCGCTGGTCTATCTCATCTTTCTCTGGCCGATGGTCCGTCTCGTCAGCCTGCTCGAACGTCGCTTCAAAACCGAAAAGACCCGCTGACGTCGCCAGTTTCTCCATCTGCCAAATTTTCGCTTCCCTATCTGTCAGGCACTTCGCAGGAGACCATCTTGAACAAGCATCAGACCCCTAATGCGGGCGACGTCTCCGCAGCCTTCCCGGTCGAAACGATCCGCGCCATGTTTCCAGCTCTGCAGCAGGCCGGCGACTTCATCTTCATGGACAATGCCGCCGGTGCGCAGATTCCGCAAAGCGTGCTCGATGCCGTGACCAACCATCTGGTCGCGCATAATGTGCAGCGCGGCGGTCGGTATGGCCGCAGCGTCGCCGTCGACCAAGCGATCGCCGACGCGCGCGAAAGCGTGGCGCTGCTGATCAATGCCTATAGTCCTGCGGAAATCTGCTTCGGCATGAACGCCACCTCGTTCATCCGCCTCGTCAGCCTCGGCATCGGCCAGATGCTTGGAGAACGCGACGAGATCGTCATCACCGACATGGACCATGACGCCAACATCGCCACCTGGCTGGCACTGGCGCCCGCCGGTGCGAAATTCAAATGGTGGCGGATGCGCGACGACGGCAATCTCCATGTCGACGACCTTCGCCCGCTGGTCTCCGACCGCACCCGCCTTGTCGCCTGCACGGTAACGGCGCATTCGATCGGCTCGATCGTCGACGTTGCTTCAGTGGCTGACATCGCGCATGCGGCCGGCGCCGAAGTGTTCCTCGACTGCGTGCATTACGGGCCGCACGGGCTGATCGACGTGCAGGCCTGGAACTGCGACTATCTGGTCTGCTCCGGGTACAAAAATTTCTCGCCGCATATGGGCTTCCTGTGGGGCCGCTTCGAGACGCTGAAGCGGCTGCCGACCTTCCGCGAGGATTTCATTCCCGACGAGCCGCCCTACAAGGTCGAGGCCGGCACCTTCATCTACGAGAACGTCTCCGGCATGGATGCCGCGGTGCGCTATCTCGAGTCGATCGGCCGCAACTTCCTGGCCGAGAACAACCGGTCGCGGCGCGACAACCTCGTCGCCGGCATGAACGCAATCCGCGACTATGAGCTGGTGCTGGCGCGAGAGATGCTCGCCGTGCTCAAGGCGTGCGGCGCGACGATCTATGGCGTCGCCGACGAGGCCCGCCTCAACGAGCGCGTGCCGACCTTCTGCTTCAACATCGGCACGCTGTCGCCGCAAATGATCGTCGAGGCAATGGCCGAGATGCAGATTGGCATCCGCGACGGCCATATGTACGCGCCGCGGCTGATGAAGCGCCTCAACCTCAGCATGGACAGCGGCGCCATTCGCGCCTCGCTGGTGCACTACAACACCATCGACGAAGTCCGGCGCTTCGGCGAGGCGCTGCGCGCCATCGTCGCCCGGCTGTCCTGATCGGCGTCGAAATACCCTTGCCGGGGTGCCGCGATTGCGGCCTCAGGCGGCCTTCTTCTTCGCCAGCCTCGCCTTGATGCTGGCGACGTCGGCGCGCGGCGTCGCCGCAAACAGCGTCTTGGTGTAGCTGTGCTTGGGATCGGCAAAGACCTCGTCGCGCGAGCCGTATTCGACGGCCTCACCGTAATACATGACCATCACGTCGTCGGCGATGTAGCGCACCACCGAAAGGTCGTGGCTGATGAAGACATAGGTAAGCTTGAACTCGTCCTGGAGGTCGGCGAGCAGGTTGAGCACCTGCGCCTGCACCGACAGATCAAGGGCCGAGACCGGTTCGTCAAGCACCAACAGGCTCGGATTGAGCATCAGTGCGCGGGCAATGGCGATGCGCTGGCGCTGGCCGCCCGAGAACATGTGCGGATAGCGGTTGTAATGCTCGGGTCCGAGGCCGACCTTCTTCAGCATCTTCATGGCGAGATCGCGCCGTTCGTCGGCCGGTGTGTCGGTGTTGATGAGCAGCGGCTCGCCCAGCACGTCGCCGATCTTCTGGCGCGGATTGAGCGAACCATAGGGGTTCTGGAAGACGATCTGCACCTTGCGGCGCATCTCCTTCGTCAAGCCATTCTTGGCGATATCGACCTTGTTGCCGTCGATGAAGAGCTCGCCTGCCGTCGCGGGATCGATCAGCGTGATGATGCGGGCGAGCGTTGACTTGCCGCAGCCGCTTTCGCCGACGATGGCCAGCGTCTTGCCCTTGTCGACGCGGAACGAAACGCCCTTGACCGCATGCACCGTGCGAGAGGGACGAAACAGGCCGCCGCCGACATGATAGTCGCGCACGATGTTCTTGCCTTCGAGGACCGCCACGCTCATGGCGCGGCTCCCGTCGCCGGCTGAGTTGCCGCGGCAGGCCCGGTTCCCGCAGCAGAGGGGGCCGGTTCGAACAGCATGTCGGAAATGGTCGGCAGCCGATCGCCGACAGCGTTTTCCGGCAGCGCCGACAGCAGCGCGCGGGTGTAGTTGCTCTTCGGCTGCTCGAACAGCGACAGAACGTCGGCCTCTTCCATCTTGCGGCCCTTGTACTGGACGATGACGCGGTCGGCGGTCTCAGCCACGACGCCCATATTGTGGGTGA
Source organism: Mesorhizobium sp. WSM4813 (assembly GCF_055811555.1). Taxonomy (NCBI): domain Bacteria; kingdom Pseudomonadati; phylum Pseudomonadota; class Alphaproteobacteria; order Hyphomicrobiales; family Phyllobacteriaceae; genus Mesorhizobium; species Mesorhizobium sp. WSM4813. Next base: position 148,240 of record NZ_JBVVQU010000002.1, on the reverse strand, counting down.
TCATGATCAGGCCCATGCCGTATTTGGCCTGCAGGCCGACCAAAAGATCGAGGATCTGCTTCTGGATGGTGACGTCGAGCGCGGTGGTCGGCTCGTCGGCGATCAGCAGCTTCGGATTGCAGGCAATGGCGATGGCAATCATGACGCGCTGGCACTGGCCACCCGACATCTGATGCGGAAACGAGTTCAGCCGCTCTTCCGGCTCGGCAATGCCGACGAGCTTCATCAGTTCGATGGCTCGGGCCCGGCGCTGGGCGCGGTCCATGCCCAAATGGAAACGCAGTACCTCTTCGATCTGGAAGCCGGCGGTGAAGCATGGATTGAGGCTCGCGATCGGCTCCTGGAAGATCATCGAGATGTCCTTGCCGACGATCTTGCGGCGCTCGGACGGACTGAGCTCAAGCAGGTCGATGCCGTCGAAAGCCATACGGTCGGCCTTCACCGTCGCCGTGTTCGGCAATAGCCCCATCACCGCCAGCATCGCCACAGATTTGCCGGAGCCGGATTCGCCGACGATCGCCAGCACCTCGCGCGGCTCGATCGACAGGTCGATGCCTTGTACGGCCATGAACGGTCCGGCGGCGGTATCGAAGGACACGGTGAGATTCTTGATCTCGAGAAGAGGCATGGTCACGACCTCTTCAGCTTGGGGTCGAAGGCATCGCGCAGGCCATCGCCGATGAGGTTGATGGCAAGCACCGTGATTAGGATGGCGAGGCCGGGGAAGGTCACCACCCATGGCGCGCGCAGGATGAACTCGCGTGCCGTGGCCAGCATCGTGCCCCATTCCGGCGTTGGCGGCTGCGCGCCGACACCAAGGAAGCCGAGAGCCGCGGCCTCGAGAATGGCGTTGGAGAAGGACAGCGTCGCCTGCACGATCAGCGGCGCCATGCAGTTCGGCAAGATCGTCTTCACCATCAGCCTCAGATGACTGGCACCGGCCACCTTGGCGGAGATCACATATTCGCGGTTCTTTTCCGCCATCACCGCCGCGCGCGTGAGCCGCGCGAAATGCGGCTGCAGCACCAGCGCTATCGCCAGCATGGCGTTGAACAGGCCGGGCCCGAGGATCGCCACCAGAACCAGGGCAAGGAGCAGCGACGGGAAGGCCAGAATGATGTCCATGATGCGCATGATCAGCGTATCGACCCAGCCGCGGAAATAGCCGGCGAGAACGCCGAGGACGATGCCGCTGGTCAGCGAGAAAACGACGACGACCAGACCGATAAACAGCGAGAACCGCGCCCCAAAAATCAGCCGCGAAAGCATGTCGCGGCCGACCGCGTCGGTGCCGAGCAGGAACATCGATCTGCCGCCCTCCTGCCAGGCCGGCGGGGTCAGCAGCGCATCGCGAAACTGTTCGTCAGGCGAATGCGGCGCGACCAGCGGCGCGAAAATCGCCACCAGCACCAGGGCCGAGAACACGACCAGGCCGATGACAGCGCCGGTGTTCATCGAGTAGTAATGCCAGAACTCGGTGAAGGCGCGTTGCCGGCCGCCGGGCGGAACGGAGGCGGCGGTGGCTTCTGCCGTGGTTTGGTCGGTCATCTCACTGCACCCGGATACGTGGGTTGATGACGGCGTAGAGCACGTCGACGATCAGGTTCACCGCCATGACGATTAGCGCGATGATCAGCAAGCCGCTCTGGACGACGACATAGTCGCGCTTAGCGATCGCGTCGATCATCCACTTGCCGATACCGGGCCAGGAAAAGATCGTTTCGGTCAGAATGGCGCCCGCCATCAGCGTACCGACCTGCAGGCCGATGGTGGTGACGACAGGGATCAGCGCATTGCGAAAAGCGTGGAGCCCGATGACGCGACGCGGCGCCAGGCCCTTGGCGCGGGCGGTGCGGACGTAGTCCTCGCCCAGCACCTCCAGCATCGCCGACCGCGTCTGGCGCGCTATGACGGCGAGTGGAATCGTCGCCAGCACGATCGCCGGCAGGACCAGATGACTGGCGGCGGACCTGAAAGCGCCGCTCTTGCCGGAGATCAGGCTGTCGATCAGCATGAACCCCGTCGTCGGCTTGAAGAAATACTGAAGGCCGATGCGGCCGGAAACCGGCGTCCAGCCGAGATAGCCGGAGAAGAAGATGATGAGCAGCAGCCCCCACCAGAAGATCGGCATCGAATAGCCGGTCAGCGCCACACCCATCGTCGCCTGGTCGAACCATGATCCGCGCTTGATCGCGGCGAAAATGCCGGCGGGAATGCCGACGAGCACGGCGATGATCAGAGCGATCGTCGCCAGTTCCAGCGTGGCCGGAAACAGCGCCTGGAATTCACCGAGCACAGGCCGCTTGGTGGCGATCGATATGCCGAAGTCGCCGGTCAGGACCCTGCCGATATACTCCAGATACTGGACGACATAAGGCCGGTTGTAGCCAAACCGCTCGACAAGCTCCGCGTAGCGTTCGGGGCTGACGCCGCGCTCGCCGGCCAGGGCCATGATCGGGTCGCCCGGCAGAAGCCGGACGAAAGCGAACGCCGCCAGCGATATGCCGAACACGGTCGGGATGATCAAGGCGAGCTTGTGGAGGAGATAGCGGAGCATCTTACTTCATAGAACGGCGGCGCCGGAAGTCCAGCGCCGCCGTCCAATTTCTCAGGAGTTATTCGGTGACGTCGACGCCGTCAAACCGATGAATGCCGAGCGGATCCATGACGAAGCCCGAAACCTTCTTGTTCATCGGCATGAAGACCTTGGAATGGGCGATGGTCAGCCACGGGGCCTCACGCTTGAACACGACCTGAGCTTCCTCGTAGATCTTGGTGCGCTCGGCGACGTCCGTGGTTGCCTTGCCCTTCTGCAGCAGAGCCTCGAACTCCTGATTGCACCAGATCGCATAGTTGGACTGGCCGATGGCATCGCAGCCGAGCAGGAACAGGAAGTTGTCCGGATCGCCATTGTCGCCGGTCCAGCCGAGCTGGAAGGCGCCGTCACGATCCTTCTGCTTGCCGCGTTCGCGATACTCGGTCCATTCGTAGCTGACGATCTCGGCCTTCACGCCGATCTTGGCATAGTCGGCCTGGATCAGTTCCGCGACTCTTTTGGCGTTCGGATTGTACGGGCGGCTGACCGGCATTGCCCAGATCTTCATCGAGAGATCCGTGACGCCGGCATCAGTCAGCATCTTTTTGGCCGCGTCGGGATCGTACGGATCGTCCTTGATGTCCTTGTTATAGGACCACATCGTCGGCGGGATCGGGTTTATGGCCGCCTGGCCAGCGCCTTGATAGACCGCATCGAGAATGGCCTGCTTGTTGACGGCCATGTTGAGGGCCTTGCGGACCTCCACTTTGTCGAACGGCGGCTGCGTCGTGTTGTAGGCCATGTAGCCGATGTTCAGGCCTTCCTGCTCGTCGACCTTGAGGTTTGGGTCAGCCTGCAGGCCGGCGATGTCGGCCGGCGCCGGGTACGACATGATATCGCACTCGCCTGCCTTCAGCTTCTGCGCCCGCACGGCCGGATCGGTCGTGATGGCGAAGATCAGATCGTCGATCTTCTGGCGACCGCCATAGTAGCCGTCCCATGCCGCATAGCGGATGACGGCATCGACCTGGTAGTCGACGAACTGGAACGGACCAGTGCCGATCGGCTTCTGGGTGAATTGCTGCCTGGTGCCGGCTTTGTCGAGCTGGTCGGCATATTCCTTGGAGACGATCGAAGCGAAATCCATGCCGAGGTCCGGCAGGAAAGCGACTTCAGGCTTGTTCAGCACAAATTTCACCGTCAGGTCGTCGACCTTGACGATTTCCTTGAGAAGATCCGGGAAGCCCATGCCGGCAAAATATTCCCAGCCGGTGCCTGCCAGATAGTCGAACCACGGATTTTCCTTCTTCCACTGGCGTTCGAAGGAGAAGATCACGTCGTCGGCGTTGAGATCGCGCGTCGGCGTGAAATAGTCGGTGGTCTGGAACTTCACGCCCGGCCGAAGCTTGAACGTGTATTCGAGACCATCGTCGGAAACCGTCCAGCTCTCGGCGAGGCCGGGTGTGATGGTGGTCTTGCCGTGTTCGAACTCGACCAGGCGCGAATAGATGGTGCGCGACGACGCGTCGAAGTCGTTGCCACCGCTCCACGGCGACGGGTCGAAGCCGGCCGGCGACGCCTCCGAGCAGTAGACCAGCTGTTTCGCATTGGCCATGCCGCCGAGGACGCTTGCGGCCAGCAACGCGGCCGCAAAAGTCAGTTTCTTTTTCATGGAGGACTCCCTGATGTTCTTCCAAGCCCCTCTATCAGGCTCGCGAAGCGCGCATATAAGCACCGTTTTTCCGGCTTTGGAACACCCCGTTTGCCTACCCCACGGGAAGCAGAATTTAATTCTTCATGTCCGCAAAAAAAGAGAAGGAAATGTTAATTTCTGCCGATCACGGTATTATTGCCGACTGCATTTTTTTTATTGATCTTCAACCCGGCGTTGGTGAGGAACCACGACCATCGGCTTGTCATTGGCACGGAAGATTTCTTTCCCGTCTTGCGGCAGGGTCAGACTTGCACGGCTGCCGATAGTCGCAATACATAGATGGCAGGCTGGATTTCCTGGATGCCGGCAGCAGCGGAGGACGTCTCTTTTCATTCGGAGGCAACGCGGCAGGCAAGCACAATAAGAACAACCGAGGGAGGGACAGGTGGCAAAAGCACCAAGGACAACGGCCCCAGCGAAAGCGAAGGCCAAAACTGCCGCAAAACCGGCCAGCTCCGACAAGCCAAAGGCGCCTACGGCCAAAGCCGTTGCCAAGCCGAAAGCGGCACCGACATCGGCTACATCGGCGTCGAAGCCGGGTCCGGCCAAGAGATTGCCGAAAGCGGTTGGCGCCGGATCGCCTGAAAAGCCTTGGCTCAAGAGCTATCCGAAGGTCGTTCCTGCCGAGATCGGCGCCCTGCCCTGCGGCTCCATCGGCGATCTGCTCGCCGACGTCTGCAAGCAGTATGCCAGTCGGCCCGCCTTCACCTGCATGGGCAAGACCATCACCTATGCGGACGTCGAGCGGCAATCGGCCGCCTTCGGCGCCTATCTGCAGTCGACGGGATTGCCCAAGGGCGCACGCGTGGCGCTAATGATGCCGAACGTGCTGCAATATCCAGTGGCGATGATGGCAGTGCTGCGTGCCGGCTATGTCGTGGTCAATGTCAACCCGCTCTACACGCCGCGCGAGCTGGAACATCAGCTCAAGGATTCCGGCGCGCAAGCCATCGTCATTCTCGAGAATTTCGCCAACACCCTGCAGGCGGTGATCGCCAAAACGGCGGTCAAGCATGTCGTGGTCGCGGCGATGGGCGACATGCTTGGCGGCCTGAAAGGGACGATCGTCAATCTCGTCGTGCGCCGCGTGAAGAAGATGGTGCCGGCCTGGTCGCTGCCGGGCCATGTCAAGTTCAACGCCGCGCTGAAAGCAGGCGCCGGCATGAATTTCAAGCCGGTGAAGGTCGCTGCCGACGATGTCGCATTCCTGCAATATACCGGCGGCACCACCGGCATCTCGAAGGGCGCGGTGCTGCTGCACAGCAACGTGCTGGCCAATGTCGCGCAGAACGCGCTGTGGATCGAGGATGCCTTCACGGTCAAGCCGAAACCGGCGCATCTCAACTTCATCTGCGCGCTGCCGCTCTATCATATCTTCGCGCTGACGGTGAACGCACTGATGGGCATGCAGCTCGGCGGCCAGAACATACTCATTCCCAATCCGCGCGACATTCCCGGCTTCGTCAAGCAACTCGGCAAATACCCAATCCACATCTTTCCAGGCCTCAACACGCTGTTCAACGCGCTGCTCAACAATGAGGATTTCCGCAAGCTGGACTTCAAGCCGCTGATCCTGACGCTGGGTGGCGGCATGGCGGTGCAGAAGGGTGTCGCCGAACGCTGGAAGGCGTTGACCGGCTGCCCGGTCACCGAGGGCTACGGGCTTTCGGAAACCTCGCCGGTGGCCACCGCCAACACATTCAGCAATGGCACCTTCACCGGCACGATCGGCCTGCCGCTGCCCTCGACCGAGATCGCCATCCGCGACGACGACGGCAACGATTTGCCGCTCGGCGAAGTCGGCGAGGTCTGCATACGCGGACCGCAAGTGATGGCCGGTTACTGGAACCGGCCGGACGAGACCGCCAAGGTGATGACCAAGGATGGTTTCTTCAAGTCGGGCGACATGGGCTTCATGGACGAGCGCGGCTACACCAAGATCGTCGACCGCAAGAAGGACATGATCCTTGTGTCCGGCTTCAACGTCTATCCGAACGAACTCGAGGAAGTCGTGGCCCTGCATCCAGGCGTGCTCGAAGTGGCGGCGATCGGTGTGCCGGACGAGCATTCAGGCGAAGTGCCGAAGCTGTTCGTCGTCAAGAAGGATCCGTTGCTGACCGTTGAGGTGCTGACCGTCTATTGCCGCGAGAACCTGACCGGCTACAAGCGGCCAAAATACATCGAGTTTCGGACCGAACTGCCGAAGACGCCGGTGGGCAAGATCCTGCGGCGGGCGTTACGGGGATAGGTATAATTTGGGCGATTGCCTTACTGTCGATGACACGGCGGACACGCTTTCCCGTCCCGATCCGCTGACATTCATCAAGGCGAACATGCGTATCGCCCCTGTTTCGGCACTTCCCGAAATCCGGCTTTATGCAGCCCATCCCGCGAGCGGTCTGTGGCGGCTCACACATCCACAAGGACGAGCAGCCGAGCCGGAAGAAGAAGGAACCGAAGCTGACGAGGACGGGCCTGAGCCGCAGCCACCTTACTGGGCCTATGCCTGGGCCGGCGGCGCGGTGCTTGCCCGCTACATTCTCGATTGGCCGGCGACCGTGGCCGGGCTTCGCGTGCTCGACCTCGGCGCCGGGTCGGGCCTCGTCGGCATCGCCGCGGCAAAGGCCGGAGCGCGCGAAGTGATCGCGTCCGAGATCGACCTCAACGGCGTCGCCGCGCTCGGTCTCAATGCGGCGGCGAACGGCGTCGCAATCACGGTCGTCGGCGAGGACATCACCGCTGGTCCGCCGCCGCCGGTGGATGTCGTGGTGGCCGGCGACTTGTTTTACGGGCAAGATCTCGCCGACCGGGTCATCCCGTTCCTCGACCGCTGCCTTGCCGCCGGCATCAATGTGCTGATCGGCGACCCGGGCCGGGCCTACCTGCCCCGCTCGCGGCTCCGCCTGCTGGCCGAGTACCGCGTGCCGGATGTCGGCGAAGTCTGGGACGCCGCAATGAAGCCGAGCGGTGTCTTCTCGTTCGAGCCGGAGTAGCCCTGCGAGTTCAGGTCGTCTCCTTGACTCTTGCCGAAAGAAAGTCGGGCAGGTCGGCTACGGAATCCAAAATGACGTCGGCGATCTGCGACAGCGATTCCCGCGTGCCGGTGCCGGAGAGTACGCCGATCGCCAAACCGCAGCCGCCGGCCCGCGCCATCTCCAGATCGTGGCGATTGTCACCGACCACGGCGATCGCGGCCGGCCTCAGGCCGGTCAGGTCCGAGAAGGCGAGGATCGTATCCGGCGCCGGTTTCGGATTGGCCACCGCATCGTAACCATAGGCGGCGTCGAACAGCTGCGCGACGCCCAGCGTCAGCAATGTCTTTTCCGCGCCAGTGGTCGAATCGTTGGTGGCGACGCCGAGCCGGTAGGATTTCCTGTGAAGAACGCCAAGCGTCTCGACGATGCCCGGCAGCGCCACCGCCATCGCCGAGCCCTGCATGGAGGTGATCTCGTTGAAGCGGGCGACGGCGAGCATCTGGTCTTCGTCCGACAGGCGCGGAAACCAAAGCTCGACGACATCCATGTTGGTGCCGGAGGCAAAGATGGAGTCGGGCTTGAAGCGTTTGGTGGCGAAATCGTAGCCCGCCGCGGCAAGCAGCCTGTCGGCCTTCCAGCGGTCGCCCTCCGATGCATCCATCGCCATGAAATCGGCAACGCCGAGCCAGGTTGCGTTGAAGTCGACAAGCGTGCCGTCCTTGTCGAACAATATTCCTTTGATCTCGGCCAAGCCGCTTACTCCGATCCGCGCAGTCGGTGGATGTGTCCCACCAGTCCGGCGGTCGAAGCGTCCCGCTTTGCGGCATTCTCCTTGCCTTCCACGACAGGCAGCAGCCCGGTCGCCAGTTCCTTGCCGAGTTCGACGCCCCATTGGTCGAAGGAATTGATGTTGAAGAGCGTGCCTTCGACGAAGACGCGGTGCTCATAGAGCGCGATCAGCCGTCCGAACGTATGCGGATCGAGTTGTCTGTAGAGGATCGTCACCGAGGGCCGGTTGCCGGAGAAGACGCGGTGCGGGGCGATCCTGTCGACTTCGGCGGGCGCCATGCCCTTTGCCAGCATCTGCGCGCGCGCTTCCTCCAGCGTGCGGCCCTTCATGAAGGCCTCCGACTGCGCCAGGCAGTTGGCGAGCAGCAGATCGTGGTGATGCTTGAGATCCGGCTCATGGCCGATGGCCGCTGCGAGGAATTCGACCGGGATGAAATCGGTGCCCTGGTGCAGCAGCTGGAAGAAGGCATGCTGGCCGTTGGTGCCGGGCTCGCCCCAGACCAGTGGGCCGGTCGGCGTGGTCACGGCGCCGCCGTCGAGGGTGACGCTCTTGCCGTTCGATTCCATATCGAGCTGCTGCAGATAGGCCGGCAGCCTGGACAGACGCTGGTCGTAGGGAATGACGGCGCGGGCGGGGTATTGGCAGATCACCCGATGCCACCAGCCGATCAATCCCATCAGCGCCGGCAGGTTCCTGGCCAGCGGCGCCGTCTGGAAATGTTCGTCCATCGCGTGCGCACCATCGAGAAAGGCGCGAAAATTCTTCGGGCCGACCGCGATCATCACCGGCAGGCCGATCGCGCCCCAGACCGAATAGCGTCCGCCGACCCAGTCCCAGAAGCCGAAGACGCGGTCTGGCGCGATGCCGAATTTGGCCACCAGGTCGAGCGCTGTCGAGACAGCGGCGAAATGCTTGCCGACCGCTTCCTTGCCGAGCGCCTTCTGCACCCATTCGCGCGCCGTCTCGGCATTGGTCATCGTCTCGATCGTGGTGAAGGTCTTCGAAGCGACGATGAACAGCGTGGTTTCGGCGGAGAGGCCCTTCAGCGTGTCGTGGATATGGGCGCCGTCGATGTTGGACACGTAATGCGTGCGCGGCCCGTCGTGATAGGGCGCCAGCGCCAGCGTCGCCATGGCCGGGCCAAGGTCGGACCCTCCGATGCCGATGTTGACGATGTCGGTGATCTTCTTGCCGGTGGCGCCGGCCGCCTTGCCGGAGCGCACGGCATCGGCAAAGGCGCCCATCGCGTCGAGCACGGCGACAACCTCCGCCTTTACGTCCTGCCCGTCGAGGATGATGCCCTTGCCGTTCAGGTTGCGCAGCGCAGTGTGCAGCACGGCGCGGCCTTCGGTGACGTTGATCTTCTTGCCCGAAAACATCGCGGCGCGCCGGCCTTCGAGATCGGCGGCTTCCGCCAGCTTCTCCAGCAGATCCATCGTCTGCGCATCGACCGCGCATTTCGACCAATCGAGCAGCAGGTCGCCGTCGGTGGCGGAGAATTTTTCGAAGCGCTGCGGATCGGCGGCGAAAGCCTCGCGCATGCTGCCCGATTTGGCCGTACGGTGATCGCGCAGGGCGTCGAGCTGTTTTTGAAAGGACGATTGATCCACTGCCTCACTCCGAGCCTTGAGATGCCAGCATAACAGACCGGATGTTTCCGGCGCGTGTCGTCGCGTCCAAACTATCTAGTTGAACTCCGCCGGTTTCAATGCGCAGCGATGACGCACTGCGTCACGCCGGCAATGGCGCGTTACGTCACGCCGCGATGACGCGATGCGTCACGCGGGGGAAGGATCACTGGCGTAAATCGCAGTGATCAGAAAAATTGATTGGCGCAACAGCTTGTGCCACCGGTACATTCGACTGGTCCAGCCAAGTGAAAAAAGCTGGCCATCGAGGAACATCTCCCATGCCACAGCGAAACGACACGGCCATATGGTCCGGCCTGTTCCGGATTTCGGCGGAATCCGGCCAAACTCTGCAGGCGCAGATCCGTCAAGCGATCGTCGCCGCCATCCTCGACCGGCAAATCGCCGCCTCGATGCCGCTTCCGTCCTGCCGGATCCTGGCCGAGAAACTCGGCGTGGCGCGCGGCACCGTGGTGCTGGCCTTCCAGCAACTCGTCGACCAGGGTTTCCTGGTGGCGCGCGAACGGCGCGGCCATTTCGTCAATCCGGACGTGCTGGCGACGCCGGCCAAACCGCACCAGAAGGCGCCCGACCAGGCCAATGAGATCGACTGGAAGGCGCGCCGTCAAATCGCCGCCAGCGACATGCCGCCGCCGGCCAAGCACGACAACTGGATCAAGTCGTCCTACCCCTTCGTCTATGGCCAGTTCGATCCGGCACTGTTCCCGACCGCCGAATGGCGCGAGTGCAACCGCATGGCGCTCGCCGTGCTCGAGATCCGCAACTGGGCATCCGACATGGTCGACCGCGACGACCCGCTCTTGATCGAGCAGATCCAGGCGCGGCTGTTGCCGCGGCGCGGCATCTTCGCCAACCCGGACGAGATCATCGTCACGCTCGGCGCGCAGAACGCACTCTATATGCTGGCGACGCTGCTGATGACCAAGGGCTCCAAGGTGGCCATGGAAGACCCCGGCTATCCCGACGCACGCTCGATCTTCCGGCTGGCGGGCGCCGACGTCACACCGGTCCCGGTCGACCATTCCGGCATCGTAACCGCTTCTATTCCCAACGATTCCGGCTTCGTCTTCGTGACGCCCAGCCACCATTGCCCGACCATGGTGCCGCTGTCGGCGGAGCGCCGGCAGGATCTTTTGGCGCGCGCCAACCGCCACAACCAGATCATCATCGAGGATGGCTATGACAGCCAGCTTCTGGACGAAGCGCCGCAGCAGGCGCTGAAGAGCCTCGACCGTTCCGGCCGCGTCATCTATGTCGGCTCGATGTCGAAGACGCTGGCTCCGGGCCTGCGGCTCGGCTACATCGTCGCCTCGGCCGGGCTAATCTCCGAGCTTCGCGCGCTGCGCCGGTTCATGCTGCGTCATCCGCCGGCCAACAACCAGCGCGCGGTCGCGCTGTTCCTGTCGCTTGGCCATCACGAGGCGCTGGTGCGGCGGCTGTCGAGCGCCTTCGACGAGCGGCGTAAGCGTCTGATCCATGCGATTTCCGCCTTCCTGCCGGAGTGGCGCTCGACCGATTCCGCCGGCGGCGCGTCGCTCTGGCTCGAGGGGCCGCGCGGCACCGATTCGCGTGGGCTGGCCGAGGCCGCCGCTTCGCGCAGCGTCATCATCGAGCCGGGCGACCGTTTCTTCGACCGCACCGAAAAACCGTCGCGCTTCATGCGGCTCGGCATCTCCTCGATTGCGCTGCAGCACATCGAGCCCGGCATCCGCGAACTGGCGACGGCGGCCGGACGCAGGCCGGCCGCGGCTTGAGGCCTCGCTCGGGCCGTGACAGAGACCGGACGCCATTCTTTAGCGCTCTGGTATATGTGACGGGACCGTCTGGCTCATAGGCTGTGCCAATGCCGGCGGCATAGTTCGCGGCATAAGGGGACGAAGCAGGCCGATGGTGGACCAACCACCGCCGCCCGCTTCGCAACTAAAGTGGAGTGCCTCCCATGTCAGTGGCTGTTGAGAAGCCGGATACGCCCTCGGACCAACGTTCGCGGCGTTCCGGCGGGCGCGAGGCGCGCCGCGCCATGCGGGCGGCGCCACTTGCCGACGATATCAAGCCGGTGCGCGCCGGCCTCGAGGGCGGAAGCTACGGGCCGCTCGGCGAAAACGACCGCGAGCGCATCCACGAAGCGGTGCTGACGCTGCTTGAAACGGTCGGCTTCGCCAATGCCATCCCATCCTGCATCGAGGCGCTGACCAAGGCTGGCGCCACCCTCGGCGAGGACGGCCGCATTCGCTTTCCCCGCGCGCTCGTCCTCGACACCATCAAGAAGGCCGCCCGCCACTTCACCCTGCATGGCCAGGATCCCAAGCACGACATGCTGATCCAGGGTAAGCGCGTGCATTACGGCACGGCGGGCGCCGCAGTGCATCTGGTCGACGTCGAGAAGCGCTGTTATCGCGAGTCGCTGCTGCAGGACATCTATGATGCCGCCCGCATCGTCGAAGGGCTCGACAACATCCATTTCTTCCAGCGGCCGATGGTGCCGCGGGATATTCCCGATCCGCTCGACATGGATTTCAACACGCTCTACGCCTGCGTGATGGGCACGTCGAAGCATGTCGGCACGTCCTTCACGGTGCGTGAGAACGTCAGGCCAGCGCTCGACATGCTCTATGCGATTGCCGGCGGCGAAGAGAATTTTCGCGCGCGGCCTTTCGTCTCCAATTCGAACTGTTTTGTCGTACCGCCGATGAAATTCGCCGAGGATGCCTGCGGCGTGCTCGAGGCCTGCGTCGAAGGCGGCATCCCGATCCTATTGCTGTCGGCCGGCCAGGCGGGCGCCACAGCGCCGGCGGCGATTGCCGGAGCGGTGGTGCAAGCCGTGGCCGAGGTGCTCGCCGGCCTTGTCTACGTCAACGCCATCAAACCCGGGCATCCGGCGATCTTCGGCACCTGGCCGTTCGTCTCGGACCTCAGGACCGGCGCCATGTCGGGCGGCTCGGCCGAGCAAGCGGTGCTGACCGCTGCCTGCGCTCAGATGGCGCAATTCTACGACCTGCCGGGCGGTTCGGCCGCCGGCATGACGGATTCGAAACTGCCGGATATCCAGTCCGGTTACGAAAAGGGCATCACCGATGTGATGGCCGGCCTTGCCGGCCTCAACCTTGTCTACGAATCGGCCGGCATGCACGCCTCGCTGCTCGGTTTCTGCCTGGAAAGCCTGATCATCGACAACGACATGCTCGGCCATTGCCTGCGCTGCGTGCGCGGCATTGAGGTGACCGATGAGTCGCTGTCGATAGACACCATCGCCGAGGTCTGCCTGAAGGGGCCGGGTCACTATCTGGGCAATGAGCAGACGCTGCGGCTGATGCAGACGGAATATTTCTATCCGGCGGTCGGCGACCGCTTTTCGCCGAAGGAGTGGAACGAGAAAGGCAGGCCCGACATCTTGCAGCGGGCGATCATCGAGAAGAAACGCATCCTCGCCGAGCGCTTCCCGCGCCACGTGCCGAAGCCGGTCGACGACAAGCTGCGCGCCCGCTTCGGCAATCTTATCCATCTGCCGCGCAGCGGCATGGGCGGCTGACAACGCTTCTCGTCAAAGCGGTCAGTCCGCCCTCAACCCGTAGCGCTCGACGACCTCGCCATTGATCAGCTTGGCATGCAGCGTCATCAGTATGATTTGCGCATCGAAGCTGTCGCCGACCTCAAGTGCCGCCTCGATCCGGCGCTCCGCATCCAGCCTCTGTTGAAGGCCGTTGGATTGCTCGAATGCTTCCGGCCCGGCAACACAATAGCCAAGCAGCTGCGCCACCGGTGGATAGGCTTGTGGTGGCGGCTCGTCGGGCCAGTGATCCTTCATCAGATTGATGATGGTGAGCTTTGCTCCTTCCGGCACAAGGGCGGGATGAAGGTCGAAGCCGCGTAACGCGGCGTCGAGTTGTCTGAGGTCACCTGAGCGGCCGAACATTCCGAGGAAGCCTAGGGAGGAGCGCCGTTTCGCCATGATGTTCCTATCCGAATGCCCAAAACCGCAGCGAAGCGCCGCCGCACGCAGCCACCTAAAGCGCGTCGCGTTTGACCGGCCGCATGCGAAGCGCTCTAGGTGGTTGTTTTATGCATGTCGTTTATCGCAAAACCGCTGCACACTTTTGCGCGACATGCATTAACCGCTCGCTGCCAGCAACAAAACGCCAGCGATGGCCGATCCCGCAAGCGTCGGCAGCATGCCGATCTTCAGCTTCAGAATGGCGATCATGGCAGCACAGGACAGCAGCGCCGCACCCCAGTCGATGGATGAAAACACCGGCACGTCCATGCCAAACCCGATGTTGCGCACTTCGCCGAAGATGACGTGCAAGCCGAACCACAGAGCGAGATTCATGATGACGCCGACGACGGCGGCAGTGATCGCGGTCAGCGCCGCCGACAGCGCCTTGTTGCCACGCAGGGCTTCGATGTAGGGCGCACCGAGGAATATCCAGAAGAAGCAAGGGGTGAACGTGGCCCACAGCGTGAGCATCGCCCCAAGCGATCCGGCAAGCAGCGGGCTCAACGATCCGGATTGGCGGAACGCGGCAAGAAAGCCGACGAACTGCAGGACCAGAATGAGCGGACCGGGCGTGGTTTCGGCAAGTCCGAGGCCATCGACCATTTCACCGGGTGCGAGCCAGCCGAAGGACTCGACCGCTGCCTGTGCGACATAGGCAAGGACCGCATAAGCGCCGCCGAAGGTGACGACCGCCATGACGCTGAAGAACCCACCGATCTCAGTCCACACACTGGTAGATCCTGTCAACGCCCAGATCAGCAGCACAGGCCCGAGCCAGATCGGCAGCCAGATCGCAATGATGCGCGGCGCATGCCATCGCGTCGGCCTGGTGTGGGCCAGCTCGCCGCGCTCGAACATCAGGTCGACCGCGCCCTTGATGTCGGGAACCGCGTCTTTGCTGTGCGCCGAGCCGGAAAAAAGGGCGGGCGCAATACGGTTTCCAATCCATCCTGCCAGGCCGGCAAGCAGGATGATGAGCGGAAACGGCAGGTTCAATGCATAGATGGCGATGAAGGCGGCGAGCGCGATCAACACCATGACCCGGTTCTTCAGGGCCCGTCGTCCGATCCGGACCATCGCCTCGATCACGATCGCAAGCACGGCCGCTTTCACCCCGAAAAACAGCGCCTCGACCAGGGGGGTGTCGCCATACAGCGCATAGAGGATGCTCAAGGCGAGCATCACAAGCGCGCCCGGCGCGACGAAGAGGATGCCGGCGACCAGGCCGCCGATCGTCCGGTGCAGGAGCCAGCCGATATAGATGGCGAGTTGCTGGGCTTCGGGGCCGGGCAGCAGCATGCAGTAGTTCAACGCATGCAGGAAACGTTGCTCGCCGATCCAACGCCGTTCCTCGACCAATTCCTTGTGCATGAGCGCGATCTGCCCGGCCGGCCCGCCGAAGCTGAGCAGGCCGATTTTCGCCCAGAGTTTTACGCCTTCGCGGAAGGTTGGCGCAGTCGGCGCTTCGACGATCTCGGCCATTTTTCCCGAAGCCCCCGTTTCGCTCATGATGGCTTGCTCGCGCTCGGCCAGTTGTGCGTCTCCTCGGTGGCGTCGCGGCACCATCGGTAAAACGCATCGTAGAGCAGCATGCCTGCCTCCAGCTGTTCCAGATCATCGCGAAACATCCGCGACAGGCCAAGCGACGCGGCCAGGAATCCGGCTGCCTGGGGAACCAGATCGAGGCGTGCGGTATCGGCCGCGCGCACAATCGTGGCCAAGCGATCGAGCGCCTCGGATTCAAGCCCGAACTCTTCGATCATCGTGTCGAAGGTGCAGCGCTCGCCCCGGTGAGTCCAGAAGACATTGTCGATGTCGAAAGGCACGGCCTGAAAGCGATCCGCAACGTCCGACACTTCGGCCGCCTCGACAAAGAGGAAGACGGCGCTCGGGTCGATGAAGCGCCGGATCAGCCAGGGGCAGGCGATGCGATCGACCTTCGGGCGGGTCCGCGTCACCCATACGGTGCGGCCCTTTCCATCGCGGGGCGGCATCTTGTCGGCGTAAACCAGAAGCCCCTTGGCATCGCGCCAGGCTTCGAACCCGCCTTCGAGGGATTCGGCGCTGATGCCCTCATGCCGCAGCCATGCGGCCACGCCTTGCGAGAGCTTGTGTCCTCTTTGGCAGACGACCGCCACTCGGCTGCCGGCGAATTCAGGTGCCCAGGTCGAGACGGTTTTGAAATCACGCCGGCTTGAGGCCGGCAGCAGGCGCGGATCGGCGCTGTAGTCCTCGTCGATGCGAACATCGATGATCGCGGGCGCGCCCGGCAGACCAATCAGACGGGATAGTTGCGGTACAGTGATAGCGGTTGTCGACGGCATGGCGTCCACCTCCTTGAGAGAGAAGCTTGGACGCGAACGTTGGGCTGACGCCTCACGGGGTCGTCGCGATGCACCCCTTGCCACGATCGTGGATTTGTCGCGCCCGCTTGTCAAGCGTCATGCTTGGGGCAAAGGATGCTCCGGCTCCGGCAGCCGGTCTGGCGGAGCCAGAACACGTCTGGGAGGAAACGATGAAAAAGACCTATCACGGCAGTTGCCATTGCGGCGCGGTGCGTTTCGAAGCCGATATCGACCTCGCCGAGGGCATCCGCAAATGCAATTGCAGCTTCTGCTGGAAGCTCGGCTACCGGAAATCCTTCGCGGCCTATGAGGCCGTGCGGGTGACGGATGGCCGCGACCGGATGCGGGAATACAAGGCGACGCCGTCGAACTGGCCGGAAGGCGACATCAACCACTATATGTGCCCGAACTGCGGCGCGAATTTTCTCTCGCGCGGCTATCTCGACTTCATGGGCGGGAATTTCTGGGCGGTGAACGTCGCCTGCCTCGACGACGTCACCGAAGAGGAGCTTGCCGCAGCACCGATCGTCTACGAGGATGGCAAGCGCGACAGGCAGGACCGAGCGCCCGAGATCACCAGCTATTTGTAGAGCATGGACGTGTCCGCGGCGGCTTGGTCCGGATCAAGCCGCCGCTTGTGAGAGCTTCCGCGCTCCGGCGTTCAGTGATTGTCCCGCGGCACGCCGCTGGTGTGCGCCACATCCTGGTATTTCACCGCCGGCTTCAGCACCATTCCTTCGGAAAACTGGTCGACCATGCCGCGCTGGATCTCCTGCCATGGCGTCTGGTGTTGGGGGTATTGATAGCCGCCATTGTTCTGCAGCTCGGCGCGGCGGCGCGTGATCTCGTCGTCGGTGACGAGAATGTCGGCGGTGCCCTTGCGCAGGTCGATGCGGACGCGGTCGCCGGTCTTCAGCAGCGCCAGCCCGCCGCCTATGGCGGCCTCGGGCGAGGCATTGAGGATCGACGGCGAGCCCGACGTGCCCGACTGGCGGCCGTCGCCGATGCAGGCCAGCGCATGGATGCCCTTCTTGATGAGATGCGCCGGCGGCTGCATGTTGACGACCTCGGCGCCACCCGGATAACCGATCGGGCCGGCGCCGCGCATGAACAAGATCGTGTGCTCGTCGATGCCTTGCGCCGGATCGTCGATGCGGGCGTGGTAGTCCTCTGGCCCGTCGAAGACCATGGCGTTGCCTTCGAAGGCCTCGGGGTCCTTCGGGTTCGACAGATAGCGCTCGCGGAATTCCGGCGAGATGCCGCTGGTCTTCATGATCGCCGAATCGAACAGATTACCCCTAAGATTGATGAAGCCGGCATTGGCTTTCAGGGGCTCGGCGACGGTTCGGATGACGTCGAGATTCTCGTTGACGGCCCCATTGCAA
Source organism: Mesorhizobium sp. WSM4813 (assembly GCF_055811555.1). NCBI lineage: Bacteria > Pseudomonadati > Pseudomonadota > Alphaproteobacteria > Hyphomicrobiales > Phyllobacteriaceae > Mesorhizobium > Mesorhizobium sp. WSM4813. Next base: position 130,852 of record NZ_JBVVQU010000002.1, on the reverse strand, counting down.
TTGTCGCCGATCGTCTTGCCGTTGACGGTCATCGCGTCGGGATGAGGCAACAGCCCGGCCTTCATCAGTTCGGCCACCACTGCGGGCACGCCACCGGCATGATGATAATCCTCGCCGAGATATTCGCCCGACGGCTGCAGGTTGACGATGAGCGGTATCTCGAGGCCGACCTTCTGCCAGTCGTCATTGTCGAGCGGTACGCCGAGATGGCGGGCGATGGCGTTGAGATGGATCGGCGCGTTGGTCGAGCCGCCGATGGCCGAGTTGACGACGATAGCGTTTTCGAAGGCCTGCCGGGTCATGACGTCGGAGGGCTTCAGGTCCTCATGCACCATGTCGACGATGCGTTTTCCCGTCTCATAGGCGATCTGGCCGCGCTCGCGATAGGGAGCGGGAATCGCGGCCGAGCCAGGCAGCTGCATGCCGAGCGCCTCGGCCAGGGAATTCATGGTGGTGGCGGTGCCCATGGTGTTGCAATAGCCGGTGGACGGCGCCGAGGAGGCGACGATGTCCATGAACTCGTCATAGCCGATTTCGCCGGCCGACAGGCGCTGGCGCGATTCCCAAACGATGGTGCCGGAGCCGGTGCGCTTGCCCTTGTGCCAGCCGTTGAGCATCGGGCCGACCGACAGCGCGATAGCCGGAATGTTGACGGTGGCCGCTGCCATCAGCAGGGCCGGCGTCGTCTTGTCGCAGCCGATGGTGAGCACGACGCCGTCGAGCGGGTAGCCGTAGAGCACCTCGACCAGGCCGAGATAGGCAAGGTTGCGGTCGAGCGCCGCGGTCGGGCGTTTGCCGGTCTCCTGGATCGGGTGGCACGGGAACTCGAAAGGGATGCCGCCCATCGAGACGATGCCCTCGCGCACGCGCTTGGCCAACTCGATATGATGGCGGTTGCAGGGCGACAGATCCGAGCCGGTCTGGGCGATACCGATCAGCGGCTTGCCCGACATCAGCTCGGCACGCGTCAGCCCGTAATTCAGGTAGCGCTCAAGGTAAAGCGCCGTCATTCCCGGATTGTCGGGATTGTCGAACCACTCCTGCGAGCGAAATTTCTTTTTTTGCGTGGGGGCGCCGGCCATCATGGTCTCCGTATTTGTATGACAAATCGATATGACAACGCGCGAGAGCAGGCAAGAGGCACGCGCCATCCGATTCCGGACTTTGGTGCGATAGACATAGATCGGGCCCCACGCTAGACGGGATCGGGGTTTGTCAATTTTGTATCCGGGAGATTTTGATGGCTTTGGTGATCGAAGGCGAGGAACGCATCGCCGCACCCCTGCAAAAGGTGTGGGAAGCGCTGAACGACCCCGACGTTCTGAGGCAGACCATTCCGGGCTGCCAGAGCCTCGAAAAGAAGTCGGACACTGAGATGGGGGCGACCGTGGTGGTCAAGATCGGCCCGATCAAGGCGACGTTCAACGGCGAGGTGACGCTCAGGAATCTCAACCCGCCGCATTCCTACACCATCCAGGGCGAGGGCAAGGGCGGCATCGCCGGCTTCGCCAAAGGCGGCGCCGATGTGACGCTGACCGCCGATGGGCCGGAGGCGACGATCCTCAGATATGCGGCCAAGGCTGATGTCGGCGGAAAGATTGCCCAGCTCGGCAGCCGGCTGATCGAATCGACATCGAAGAAACTGGCCGGACAGTTCTTTTCGAGTTTTGGCGAGAAGGTCGGCGAGTGATCCCTCCCCCTTGAGGGGAGGGTGGCCCGTAGGGCCGGGTGGGGTCGGTGGCAACGCGCTCCGACATTTCTTTCGTAAGAGGTTGAGGCAGCTGAGGCGGGGGGGCCCCCGCGGGGGGGGGGGGGGGGGGGCCGCCCCCCCCGGGGGGGGGGGGGGGGGGAGAAAAAAAAAAAAAAAAAAAACCCCAAACACGCG